>CANFVX010000003.1 GCA_947450495.1 Gammaproteobacteria bacterium | reverse complement strand
CCGTGCGTTTCTGCCGCTTCCTGCGTGGCGATAACCGCCATCCGCAGCCACAGCCAGCCGATCACCACATGCCCGAACACGTCGAGATAAATCCCGGCGTTGGCCATCGCGCGCGGCGCCTGGCCGCCATCACGCAGCGCGCCCAGCGTGGCGGTGGTGGCGGCCAACTGGTCGCGGGCCTGTTCGATCTGGGTGACCGCTTCGCTGAGTGAATCCAGCGCGCGGGCCTGAATCAGCGTGGCTTCCATTTCTACGAACAGCGCTTCCAGCGCCGCGCCGTCGCGCATCGATACTTTGCGGCCCAGCAGATCGAGCCCGTGAATGCCGTGCGCGCCTTCATGGATGGGATTGAGACGGTTATCGCGATACAGGCGTTCCAGCGGATAGTCGCGGGTGTAGCCGTAGCCGCCGAGAATCTGAATCGCGTGCTTATTGGCTTCCAGACAAAACTCGCTCGGCCAGGATTTCACGATCGGCGTGAGGAGATCGAGCAGCAGATTGAGGCGGTCGCGATAGGCGGCGTCCTCGGTGGTGCGTTCGATATCGATCAGTTGCGCGCAGTACAGCGCCAGCGCAAGCCCGCCCTCCACCGCCGCCTTCTGCGCCAGCAACAGGCGCCGGATATCGGCGTGCTCAACGATCGGCACCTGCGGGCTCGCCGGGTCTTTATTGCCCGGATGACGGCCCTGCGGACGCTCGCGGGCGTATTTAAGTGAATGCAGATAGCCGCTGTAGCCCAGCGCCACCGCGCCCAAACCCACGCCAACGCGGGCCTCGTTCATCATGTGGAACATATAGCTGAGACCCTGATGGGCTTCGCCCAACAACCAGCCTTTCGCGCCGCCCTGCTCGCCCAGATTGAACACCGCGTTGACCGTCCCGCGATAGCCCATCTTGTGATTGAGACCGGCCACCCGCACGTCGTTGCGCTCGCCCAGCGAGCCATCGTCGTTCACCAGAAACTTGGGCACGATGAACAGCGAAATGCCTTTCACGCCGGGCGGACCACCGGGAATTTTCGCCAACACCATGTGGATGATGTTCTCGGAAAGTTCGTGGTCGGCGGCCGAGGTCCACATCTTGTTGCCGGTAATGAGGTAGTGCCCGTCATCGGTCGGCACCGCCCGCGTGCGGATGTCGGCCAGCGACGAACCCGCCTGCGGTTCAGACAACACCATCGTGCCGAAGAAGCGTCCCTCCACCAGCGGCGCGAGATAGCGGGCCTTTTGGGCCTCCGAACCAAACTTGCTGAGCAGATTGGCCGCCGCAATGGTGATGAACGGATAGGCGATGGTGCCGATGTTGGCTGCGCAGAAATACGCGGCGCAAGCCTGGGCAATCGTCCAGGGCAGCTGCATGCCGCCGGCCTCGGCGTCCATCGACATCCCCATAAAGCCGGCCTCGACGTAGGCGTCGGTGGCTTGCTTGATGGCGGGAATCAGTTTGACCTTGCCGTCTTCGAGCTTCGGCTCGTTTTCGTCGGACTCGGCCGCGTGGGTCGCGAACTGCTCTTCCGCCAGAGTCTCGGCGGCGTCGATCGTGGCCTCATACAGCGCGCGATCCTGACCTTCGTAGCGGGAGGTCTGCGCCAGATGCTCGATGTTCAGCAGTTCATAGAGCACGAAATCGAGATCGCGCCGGTTAATCAACACACTCATCCCAGACCTCTCCTGTTACGACTGATTACCAGGCGGTAAGCCCGCCATCGAGAGCAAGCCCCTGACCATTCACAAACGACGAATCGTCCGCACACAACCACGCAATCGCGCGCCCGATTTCCTCGGGCTCGCCCATGCGGCGCATGGGACTCGCGTTGTTGAGGGTGTCGGCGAGCGCGGGGTTGCGCTCGACCATGCGCTGAACCATTTCGGTATTGACGAAGCTGGGGCACACCGCGTTCACGCGAATCCCGCGACGGGCGTATTCAATCGCCGCCGAGCGCGTCAGTCCCATCACGCCGTGCTTGCTGGCGGCATAACCCGCCAGATTCGGTGCACCGCCCAAACCGGCCACCGAGGCCACGTTCACAATCACCCCGCCGCCCTGCGTCAGCATCTGCCGCAGTTCGTGCTTCATGCACAGATAGACGCCTTTCAAATTGACCGCGATGGCGCGGTCGAAGTCGTCGTCATCGTGATCGGCGAGTTTGGCGTGTTTATGCTCCACGCCCGCGTTATTCACCGCGCAGTCGATGCGCCCGAACTGCGCCACCGTCTCTGCGATCAGCGCGATGACGCTGTCGGCCTGCGTGACGTCGCAAGGGGTGAAGCGCGCATCAAGACCCAGCGCATGGAAATCGGCCAGCACTTTCGCGCCGCGCGCGGGGTCGACATCCGACAGCATCAGGCGCGCACCGCTGCTGGCCAAGGCCTGTGCTGCGGCAAGGCCAATGCCGCCCGCCGCACCGGTGACCAGCACCACTTTGCCAGCCAGGGAAAACTCGAGCGCCGCCTTCATGCGAGATACCCACCGTCGACCGTAATGGCACTGCCGGTGGTGTAGGAGGAGGCGTCCGAGCAGAGATAAAGCACCGCGCCGGCCATTTCTTCCGGATCTGCCGAACGGCCCAGCGGGGTGCGGGCGCGCGCCGGGGCGAGGAAGGATTCATCATCGTGCAGAGCCTGCGCGAAGCGGGTCTTGGTCACACCCGGTACCAGCGCATTCACGCGGATATTCCACTGCCCGCATTCGTTGGCGAAGGCCTGCGTCATATTCAGAATCGCCGCCTTGGTCATGGAGTAGATGGCCTGTTTGTCGCCGGGCGTGATGCCGTTGGCGGAAGCGACATTCACGATCGAGCCCTTGCCCTGCTCGCGCATGCGCTTGCCGGCTTCCACCGACATGTAGAAGTAACCGCGCATGTTCACTTCGATGGTTTTTTCGAACGCCGAGACCGGCGTATCGAGGATATGTCCGTAGAAAGGATTGGCCGCCGCGTTGTTCACCAGAATATCGATGCGACCATAGTGGGCGTCGATGTGCTGGAAGGTGCGCTCAATCTGGGCCAGATCGCCGATGTGGCACCCCAGCGCTTCGGCCTTGCCGCCGGCGGCGATGATCGCGTCGGCCACGGCCTGACAGCTTTCCACCTTGCGGCTGGTCACGAGCACGGTCGCGCCATATTCGGCCAGACGTTTGGCGATGGCTTCGCCGATACCGCGGCTGGCGCCGGCCACCAGCGCAATGCGGCCGTCGAGATTGAAATGATCGCGTGACATAGCTCCCCCGGAGAAAGGTCGAAAAGTGAGAAAACCAAAACCGGGGCGATAGTAACCGAAGCGACCCCGCGCTGGCGCAGGGGAGACGAGTTTCAGGTGCCGAGTGACGAGCGGGATTTGACCATCGCTTCAAGCTCGGCAACGGGGATGGGCTTGGAGAACAGGTAGCCCTGCAAATAATCGCAGCGCATCGCGGTGAGCCATTCACGTTGGATGTCCAATTCCACGCCTTCGGCGACGATTTTGAAGCCCAGTGCGTGCGCCATCTGGACGATCCCTTCCAGCACGATTCGGCGCTGTGGCCGTAACTGCAACCCATCCACGAAGGCTTTATCGAGCTTCAGATAATCGAGCGGGAGCTTGTCGAGTTGGCCGAAACTGGAATAGCCCACGCCGAAGTCGTCCAAGGCAATCTGGAATCCGATCTCGCGCAGTGTGTTGAGGGCGCGCAACATCTCCGGCGTGAGATTGAGCATCGCCCCCTCGGTGATTTCGAGCACTATCGCCCCCGGCGGCACGTTTATTTCGCTAAGCCGTCGGAGCAATTCGCTGTGCGGATCGATACAGCGCATCAGATATTGGGGCGGCAAATTGACGCTCAACTCAAAGCGCGGGTCCAGCGTGCCGCGCCATTGCCGCACCTGAGAAACCCCCGCGCGGATAACCCACTCGGTTAAATCCACAATGAGGTCGCTTTCTTCCGCGAGATGGATGAACTGGCCGGGGTTGAGAAACCCCCGCTGCGGATGATTCCAGCGGATGAGCCCTTCCGCCTTCAGTAACAGGCCGCCTCCCGCGCTGAGAATTGGCTGATAGAACAGCTCGAATTGATCGGTTTTTATCGCCGCGGCAATATCCCGGGTGAGGCGGGTACGGTCGCTCGCCTGCTGTTCCATCGAGGGGTGAAATCCGCAGGCGCGACCGGCAGAGGTTCGCTCAGCCGCGCGCAGCGCCACCTCTGCCTTGCGCATCAGGCTCGGCATATCGGTCGCATCCTGCGGAAATCGGCTAAACCCCATACGGGGCAGGGTCAAGGCCGCCAAGGCCAACTGGGTGAGCGGGCGCTGCAGGTTGGCCAGCAAAATCTCGAGCGTTCGGATAGCGTCGATTTCCCTGCCTTCGGTCACCGGCAGCATGGCCCAGAACTCGCCGGCGCCACTGCGCGCCAGCAGCCCGCCTGCGCCAAAACCTGTCCGCAGTTGCGCCACCAGCTGATTGAGCAAATCAAGTTGGTCAGTGGGTCCGAAGCTCGCGATGGAGTCCTGCCACTTGGTGAGATTAAAAGTCACGACCAAGGCCTGCGCCGGCGCGTGCTCTCCCGCCAGCCAGGCGGTCGCATCCAGCGTAAAGCCCAGCCGGTTGGGTAAACGAGACTCCACATCCAGCACCTTGGCGGCGTTGAGTTCGATGTCCATTTCCGCCACCACGCGGCTCATCTCGCGCCCAAGATAGTGGAAGCGGCGCAGCAGTTTTTCCCAGAATCGGGTCGCAAGCTGCATAAACAGCAGAATGGACACCTGACTTCCCAAGGCACGAAGGTAGAGTTCGGACGCAGTGTCGGGATGCAAGCTCACCAAGGCCACGCCGCTGAAGACAATCAGCGCAATCCCCAGCACCAACGAACGCGGGGGCGTCAGCATGATGTGCGAGAAGGTCAGTGTCGCCGCGACCATCAAAATCGCGGCCAGGCCGTTGACGGCCACCGCCGCAATCTGCACCGCGGCAATCACCCCGTAGGCGATTAGCGTGAGCCGCGGATGCGGCATGCCACTCCGCACCACCACCATCATCATCACCAGCACGCCGACACCGCCAGCGAACGCCGGCCATGGGTAGGTAATCACGCTTGAACCGTGCTGGATCATCCACAAGGTGTGCGCACCCACCACGAGCAGCATCACCGCCGCGATGGCCAAGGTGGCCAGCAATCCACTGCGGGTCAGTTGCGCGCGCGACTCCAGAATCTGACCAATTTCTGCGGCCCACTCCCGCGCGATAGCCGCAATCTGGAGATGGGTTGGTGCCCCGTCCCCTCTCCCGAGCGGCGGCGGACTCGTGGTTTGGATTTGGGACTCGCTGGCGGGCGCGGTCATTAGAAGCGCAGCCCGGCCACCAGGCTCAGATAGTCACGGTCAACGACCAGATTGTAATCCCCGCCACAAAAGACGTTCGCGCTGAGTTCCAGAAAGTATTCTTGGCTCCATTCGGCCTTCAGCGCCGGGCGAAGCATGGTGCGGCCTTCCGAGAGGCTGCCGTCGAACGCAAATCCGTCCAGATCCGCCGTGATTAACAAGGACGGTACCAGCGTCGCGCCCAGCAACGTGCCGGGATAACTGGCCGACGCCTGCGCCCTCAGCCCCACCGCAGAATCTGAAATATAGCCCTCGGTGCTGCAGCTTCTGCCGGCAAGTCCCGGCGGATCCACACAGGGCGTAAGCGCCCCACCCGGCCCGGTATACGCCGCACCGCCGTAATGCGGCGGGCGCCAATAGCGAATGAGCGTCGGCGCCGGCAAGTCATTCACATGGCTGAACCCGGCCTCTACGGCGAATATCGCCCGCTCGGCGTGGAACAGACCGGGAATGACGGCGGTGGTACCGAGGCTGCCGGTCACCACGCCGTAGCTGTCATAACCATCGAAGGTGCCGCCCACCGGGATGCCCAGAATGTTTTTACGCAAAGCCAAAATCGACAGCGGATTGCGATTGGCAAAGCCGGCAAACATATCGAAGACGTTCAGCGTGAGCGGCTGATCGGGCCGGTAGGCCACTTCGCCAAACAGCTTCACGCCAGGATTGAACGCGTGTTTGAAACTCAAACCCACCAGCGGCAGATCTTCGGGATACAGCGTGGCGTAAGTGCCGGCCAGCGGCCCCGGTTTGGTGGATTCCACCGTCACCCGGAACGTAGGCATGGTGGCCGGGGTGTTGAGGCCGTACAGCTTGAAATCGGTATTCAGCAGACTGGAATGGGCACCTAGCGCGAGCCCAAAACCCCCAATGTCGTCGGCGTCCACGTCGGGGCGGCGATGGATATAACTCCCCAGCGCCAGCAACTGTCGCTCGGACGCACCGGGCACACCGCCAAAATCACAGCCGTGTGGCGCAAAGGAGGCGGTGTCGAAATAGGTACCGCAGGCCGGCAGCACGGTGCGTCGGAATTCAAAATCGGCGAAGCCTTCAAAGCTCCAAACCTGGCCTTCGGCCCATTTGAAGCTGGCTCTGCCCACCGGCAGCATCCTGTCGGTCGGGAGCGCGCCGGGCCGGAACTGGGAGGGATAGTCGGCGGGATTGATTGCCGCGTTCAGGCCGCTGGGCAACAACAGGGTTTCACCCCATTGCATGGTCTGGCGCCCGATGCGGACGTCCAGCGTTTGCGCCTGACCCAATTTGAAGCTGTTGTAGAAGTAAGCGTCGCGGAGTTCGGCGCTGCTGAATTGCGCGCTGTCCTCGAAGCCCCGATCGGCCAGCGGCGAATCGGGCGTGAAGCGATTTGGAAAGTTGCCGTAGCGCACGTCCTGCTCGCCCAGCGCGAAATCTTTCCAGAGATTACTGCGCACCAGAATGCCGGCGGCACCGCGGTGGAGATCGAGGTCGACCGCACCCTTCAGCACGGTGGAGATTTGGTCTCCCGCCTCGAAATTGAGGTTGCTGCCACCGTGTTGCCCGATCAGATAGCCGGCCGGCACGCCGCGCACCACGCGCGATGGCCAATCGCCATAGGCCTCGGGGCTCGGGCTCTCCAGACGGATCTGGGTGCCGAAACTCAGCACACCGTGGACGCTGCCATCGATGTCGACGGGCAAGTGGAAGGTGGTATCGGTCGCGTTAGCAGCGCAGGACAACAATCCTGCGGCGAGTAATGTCAAAAACCTTTGGAACACAGCTGCTTCTCAAATCGGCGTTCGATAAAACTTGATGGCTTTGGCGTCCTTTCGCGGCGCATCGCTTGAATCGGCATTGAACAGTTGTGCAGTGCCGATATGCTCAAAACTAACGGCATCTAACTTAAGTTCCTGAAGCCTCGATCACGACGCCTGCTCCGCCGAACGCGCCGAGCAGTTCGCGCACCCACAGGCTGCCGCCATCAAGATTCGCGCTCTTGTGCCAGAAAGCGTGGATGTCGACGGGCGGTGTGTCAAAGGGCAACGGCAATACCTGCAGACCGTGGGCCAGCGCCAACGACTTGGGGATACTCGCCGCCAGGTCCGTGGCCGCCACCACATGCGGTAATCCGAGGTGATACGGCAGGCGCAAAACCACCCGCCGCTGGCGACCAAGACGCCGAAGCGCGAGGTCAATCAGGCCCGGCCCCTGGCGCCGACTCGAGGCATGCACATGAGCAAGCGCGAGGTAATCATCCAGACCAAAGGGCTGGCGCGTGGCCACATGCCCGGCGCGCACGGCGCAGACCATTTCTTCTTCCAGCACTTTCATCGACAGCAGCTGCGGGTCGGACAAGGGCAAGGCGTCGAAGGCAAAATCGAGTTGGCCAGACGCCAGCTCATGCAACACTGACTCCCGCCGCAAGGGCAAGATTTCGAGTTCGATCCCCGACTCATACGCCGCAATACTGCGCAGCAGTCGCGGCACCAGCATGGCCGCCGTCTGGTCGCCGGCGCTCAGCCGAAAGCGGCGTTTGGCCGCCCGTGGGTCAAACGCGAGTCGCGCGTTCAAGGATTCATCGAGCAGCTGTAGCGCGCTGCGAATGCCGGCCACGATGCTCTCGGCGGCCGGCGTTGGCACCATGCCGCCGGCGGTGCGCACAAACAGCGGGTCGTCATAGGCGAGGCGCAATCGCGACAAGGCATTGCTGACCGCCGGCTGGGTGAGGTGCAGCACCTCACCGGCGCGGGTCAGGCTGCCTTCGGTGTAGATGGCGTCAAAAATCCGGTACAGATTGAGGTCGACCCGAGGCGCGCGCTTCATCACTTATTTCTATGCGGTGGTATCACGAGAATTGATTGGACTAATTGTGCCCGGGTTCCTAGCATCCGCCCACCCGTTGCTCGGCGTTGCCGATAACGAAAGCCACGTCCCTTCAAAACCGGGCCCTTACAGGGTTCATCAAGGAACAAGCCATGCACTTTGAATACAACGACAAAACGAAGGAACTGCAGGCGCGCATTGCCGCCTTCATGGAAGCCCACATCTACCCGAACGAAGAAGCGATCCTGCAGGAGATCGCCGATGGCGATCGCTGGCAGCCGATTCCGATGCTGGAAACCCTGAAGGACAAAGCCCGCAGCGAAGGCCTGTGGAACTTCTTCCTGCCTGAATCCGAACGCGGCGCCGGCCTGACCAATCTGGAATACGCCCCTCTGTGCGAAGAAATGGGCCGTTCGTCTTTCGCGCCCGAAGTCTTCAACTGCTCCGCGCCCGACACCGGCAACATGGAAGTCATCGAGCGCTACGGCAACGAAGAACACAAAGAACGCTGGCTGAAGCCGCTGCTGAACGGCGAAATCCGCTCGGCCTTCGCGATGACCGAGCCGGAAGTGGCTTCGTCTGACGCCACCAACATCGAAACCAGCATCGTGCGCGACGGCGACGAATACGTGATCAACGGCCGCAAGTGGTACACCTCCGGCGCCCTCGATCCCCGCTGCCGCATCATGATCCTGATGGGCAAGACCGACCCCAACAACCCAAGCCGTCATCGCCAGCAGTCGCAGATTCTGGTGCCGCTGCCGTGGCCGGGCGTGACCGTCAAGCGCATGCATCCGGTGTTTGGCTTTGACGATGCGCCGCACGGCCATCCGGAAGTCATTTTCGAGAACGTGCGCGTGCCCGTTCACCACCTGCTGCTCGGCGAAGGTCGTGGGTTCGAAATCGCCCAGGGCCGCCTCGGGCCGGGCCGTATCCACCACTGCATGCGCCTCATTGGCGCCTCTGAACGCGCGCTGGAACGCATGATTCGCCGTCTGCGTCTGCGCAAGGCCTTCGGTAAAACCGTGGCCGAACAGAGCGTGTGGAAAGAGCGCATCGCCGAGTCCCGCATCATGATCGACCAGGCCCGTCTGCTCACCCTGCATGCCGCATGGAAGATGGACACCGTGGGTAACAAGCTGGCGCTGAAGGAAATCGCGAGCATCAAGGTCGCGGTGCCGAACATGGCCTGCAAAGTCATCGACTGGGCGATTCAGGCTTTCGGCGCGGCCGGCGTGTCGGCGGAATATGGTCTGTCGTATCAGTATGCCAACGCCCGCCTGATCCGCATCGCGGACGGCCCGGACGAAGTGCATCGCGACCAGATCGCGCGCCTTGAAATGTCGACCTATACCGACGAACCCAGCAAGCGCGGCGGCAACGCCCATGTGGCCAAGCGCGAAGCGGGTCCGGGTCTGGCGACCAAGCCGCGTTTCATCGCCTGAGGCACCGGGGAACGGCGCCCTGCCGTTCCCCGCCCCCCATGAAATTCTACGACTGCCAAACCGCGCCCAGCCCTCGCCGGGCGCGCATCTTCATCGCCGAGAAAGGGCTGAATGTGGACACCATTCAGGTCGACCTCGCCACCAACGAACAACTCTCGCCGGCCTTCCGCGCGATTAATCCGCGCTGCACGGTGCCTGTGCTGGTGCTCGATGACGGCACCACGCTGACCGAGAATCAGGGTATCGCGGCGTATCTCGAAGCGGCATTTCCGGAACCGCCGCTACTGGGCCGCACCCCGCAAGAACGCGGGCTGGTCGCCAACTGGAACGCACGCTGTGAACTCGAAGGGCTATGGGCGGTGGCGGAATGTTTTCGCAATCGCTCGAAAGGACTGGCGAACCGAGCCATTACCGGACCGCAGGATTTCGCCCAAATCCCGGCACTCGCGGAACGCGGCCGCGCCCGGGCCGAAGAGTTTCTGCTCACGCTCGACACCCGCCTGCGGGAATCGCGCTATCTGGCCGGGGATTTCTTTTCGATGGCGGATATCACCGCCATCTGCGTGGTGGACTTTGCGGGCTGGATCAAACTTTCGGTGCCGGAGGACTATCTAGGCCTGCAGCGCTGGCGTGCTGCGCTCCGCGAGCGGCCCAGCCTGGCCTTATAGGGCTTTAGGGATAGCGCAGGGTGTCCGTCCAGACCTGGCCTTCGCGCCGCCATTCGTGGCGGTCGTGCAGGCGAAACGGGCGTTCTTCCCAGAGTTCGATGAGATCCGGCACCACGCGGTAACCGGACCAGAACGGCGGTCGCGGCACTTTGCCCACCGCATATAAGGCGCTGTATTTCTCTACTCGCGCCTCCAGCACTTCGCGGCTGGGCAGCACTTCAGACTGCCGCGACGCCCAGGCACTGATTTGGGAATCGCGCGGGCGGCTTTGGTAGTAGGCATCGGCTTCAGCCGCGTCCACCAGCGCCGCGCGCCCTTCGATCCGGACCTGTCGGTCCATCGACTTCCAGTGAAAGCACAGCGCGACCTGTGCGTTCTCGCGCAGCTCGTGGCCCTTGTGGCTTTCCATGTTGGTGTAGAAGACAAAGCCGCGCGCATCAAACCCGCGCAAGAGCACCATCCGCAGCGACGGACGCCCGCCCGGCCCGACGGTCGCGACCGACATCGCCGAAGGGTTATTGGGCTCGCGCGTTTGGGCTTCCGCCAACCACTCGCCAAAAATGCTGAAAGGCTGCGGCAAACTCATAGGGCTTTACTCACCGGTCTCAGGCAAACGGATGGCGGAGAATGATGGTTTGGGCGCGATCCGGGCCGGTAGAAATGATGTCGATTGGGCTCTCCACCACTTCCGAAATCCGCGCCAGATAGCGCTGGGCGTTGGCGGGCAGTTTGGCATGGTCGGTCACCCCGAGCGTGGAGTCTCGCCAGCCCGGCATCGTCTCGTAGATGGGTTCCACTTCGGCCAAGGCCTCGGCGCCCGTTGGGGAGAACTGCAGCGGGCCCTTCGCAGTTTGATATCCCACACACAGCTGGATTTCATCCATGCCGTCGAGCACGTCGAGCTTGGTGACGCACAGCCCGGAGATGCCGTTGGTAATCCGCGCCCGGCGCAAAGCCACCGCGTCGAACCAGCCGCAGCGTCGCGCGCGGCCAGTGGTCGATCCAAACTCGTGGCCGCGGGTGGCCAGATGTTGGCCCACTTCGTCGAATAGTTCGGTCGGGAACGGGCCGCTGCCCACCCGCGTGGTGTAGGCCTTGGTGATCCCGAGCACGTAGTCCATCCGCTGCGGGCTCGCGCCCGAACCGGTCGCCGCATAGCCAGCCGTGGTGTTAGACGAGGTCACAAACGGATAGGTGCCGTGGTCAACGTCGAGCAGGCTGCCCTGCGCGCCTTCAAACATGAGGTTCACGCCCGCTTGCTGAAGCCGATGGATGGACTCGGCCACGTCGCCCACCAGCGGCGCGATGTGTTCGGCGAAAGCCATTTGCTCATCCAGGATGCGCTGGAAATCGAGCTTCTCGACCCGGTAGTAATTGGCCAGCACAAAGTTGTGATAGTCGAGCACTTCGCCGAGCTTGGCGGCGAAACGTTCGCGATAAAGCAGGTCTTCCACGCGCAACGCGCGGCGCGCGACCTTGTCTTCATACGCCGGGCCGATGCCGCGTCCGGTGGTACCAATCGCCTGGGCGCCACGGGCTTTCTCGCGCGCCTGATCGAGCGCCGCGTGATACGGCAGGATGAGCGTGGCCGCCGAACTCACGGTAAGGCGCTCGCGGGCCGGGACGCCGCGCGCTTCCAGCATCGCCAGTTCTACCATCAGCGCGGCGGGCGACAGGACCACGCCATTGCCGATGAAACAGGACACTCCCTCGCGCAACACACCGGACGGGATGAGATGGAGGACGGTTTTTTCACCGTTGATGACCAGCGTGTGGCCGGCGTTGTGCCCACCCTGAAAACGCACCACGGCGCCTGCACGGTCAGTGAGCAGGTCCACTACTTTACCTTTGCCCTCGTCGCCCCACTGGGCACCGATCACCACGACCGATTTGCTCAACGTCTTTCCCCTCAAAATAAAAGCTTCAATTCAGTTGACCGCCGCGTAAGCCCAGCCTCAAGGGCTGGTTGTGACGACCCAGTGTCCGTCGGTCAGTACAAGTTCGCTGGTGCAGCCCATCTCCCGTGCGCCGCCCGATTGTCCCGGCAGTGCCTGAATGACCTGCTGGCCGCTCGCGCGGAGCGCCGCCATGGCGCCGAGCAAATCGGCGGCCGAACCTGCCGGCGCCAGAATCGCGCTGGTGTTGGCCGGCGGTACGGCCGCGAGGGCGGCCAATAGTTTGAGATCGGTGCTGAAGCCGGTCGCCGCGCGGGCGCGGCCGTAACGCGCGCCGATATTGTCGTAGCGCCCGCCCCAAGCAATCGGACGCCCCATGCGCAACGTATAGGCGGCAAACATCACGCCGGTGTGGTAGCGATATCCCCGGAGGTCCGCAAGATCCACATGCACATCCAGACTGGGGCAGCGCTGGGTGAGCAGCACCACTAGCGCGTCGAGATCTTCAATCGCCTGACGTACCGTATCGGGTGCGCCCGCCAGTACGAGTTTGGCGCGCGCCAGCACGCTGGCGTCGCCGTTCAGTGCCAGCAAGGCCGACAACCATCCCGCTGCGGGACCTTGCACCTCGGCCAGCACTTCTGACATTTCGCAGGTGGCCTTGCGGAGCAACACGTCCAGCAGCCGTTCCTCGCCGGCGGCATCAAGCGCAGCGGCTTCGGCCAGCCCATGGAAAATCCCCATGTGGCCCAGATCGAGAGTGACCTCACCGACGCCGGCCGCCGCCAGCACTTCCACCATCAGCGCAATGACTTCGGCGTCGCTCTCAATGCCGGCGTGGCCATAGAGTTCGGCGCCCAGCTGGAGCGGATTACGCGAGCCGGCAAATTTATCCGGCATGGTGTGGAGGATGGGGCCGTTGTAGCACAGCCTGGTGGGGGTTTCGGCATTGATGCGGTGAGCGTCGATGCGCGCGATTTGAGGCGTCATATCGGCCGGGATGCCGAGCAGGCGCCCGCTGACCTGATCGGTGAGTTTGAAAGTCTGCAGTTCGAGGTCGTCCCCGCCGCCGGACACCAGCGCGTCCAGAAACTCCACCGTCGCGGGGATGCACAGCGCATAGCCCCAGGTGGCAATGACATCCAGCAGATGACGGCGAAGTTGTTCGATCATTGCCGCATGCGGCGGAATGATCTCGTCGACTCCATCAGGCAACAACCAACGACTATCGCGCGCCATCAACTATCTCACGGAATAAAGAACTAAAACGCCGGCAATCATGCTGAGCAAGCCCAGCCGGCGCAAGGCGACATCGCCGAGCGCGAGCACCTGCACCATCACCGTTCGATAACGAGCTGGGCTGAGAAAAGGCAGCATGCCTTCCAATACCAGCACCAGCGCGCTTGCCGCCATCAGGTCATGCCACACGGGTCGAGACTGGCCCGCAGCTAACGCGGGCTTGGGTCCCTGAAGTACTTGAACAAGGCTGAGTCAGGCGCCAGTACCAGCACATCGGCCTTATCCTTGAAGCTGTCCCGATAAACCCCGAGGCTGCGATAAAACTCATAAAAACCGGCATCGCGCGCATAGGCTGTGGCATAAATCTGCGAGGCCTTGGCGTCCCCTTCACCGCGCAGGGTTTCGCCGTCCCGATAGGCTTCGGCCGCGATGACGGTCGCCTGCCGGTCGGTGTCGGCGCGAATCCGGATCGCTTCTTTCTCGCCGCGCGCCCGGAGTTCACGCGCCACCCGCGCCCGCTCGGCGCGCATGCGCTCGTACACCGCGTTGCTCACTTCCGCCGGCAGGTCGATGCGCTTCACGCGTACGTCCACCACCTCAATCCCCAGTTCCTGCCCGCGCTCTGCAGCCTTGGCATTCACAATGTCGAGAATGGCGCCCCGCTGTCCGGCCACCACTTCCTGCACCTTGCGCTTGCCGAACTCCACGCGCAGCGCGTCGTTAATCTTCTGGTACACCAGCAAACCCGCACGCCGCGGGTCACCGCCGGTCGACAGATAGAACTTCACGACATCCTTGACGCGCCAGCGCACGAAGGAATCGACGATCACGTCTTTCTTTTCGCCGGTGAGAAAGCGCTGCGGTTCAGAATCCAGCGTCTGCAAACGCCCATCGAACTTGCGCACGTTCTGATAGATGGGAATCAGGAAGTGCAGGCCTGGCGGGTAGTCAGCCTGTTTGATTTCGCCAAGCTGAAAGAGCACCGCGCGCTCCTGCTCGAACACCCGGAACGTGCAAGACCACAGCACGGCAACGAGAAACAAAATCCCAATAATGATGCGACTGGCCATTAGCGTTGCCCCCGGCTGCGGCTTTCCTGACGATTATGGTCACCGCTTTCGCGAGTCGCCGGCGCTGCCTCGACGGGCGACGCCGCAACCGGGTCAGTCGGTGTTGGCACGCGGCCCATCAGCTTATCGAGCGGCAGCATGTTGATATTGCTCCCGGTCTTGCCATCCACCAGCACTTTGGAGCTGTTCAGCAACACGGCCTGCATGGTGTCGTAGTAAAGGCGATCGCGGGTGACTTCAGGCGCCTTTTGATACTCCGTCACCAGCTGGTTAAAGCGTCGGGCATCGCCTTCTGCCCGTGCCGCGACCTGCTCTTTGTAAGCCTGCGACTCGAGGCGCACGCGGTCCGCGTTACCCGCCGCGCGCTCGGTCACCTCGTTGCTGTAGGCCTGCGCCTCGTTGATTTTGCGCTGCTCGTCTTCGCGCGCCTTAATAGCGTCGTCGTAGGCGGCTTTCACTTCTTCCGGCGGATTAGCGGAAAGCAGGTTCACGCTGGTAACCGCGATCCCGGATTTGTAGGTGTCCAGCATCTGCTGCATGAGTTCGGTGGCCTTGAGCGCGATTTCGGCGCGCCCTTCGCCAATCACGTAATCAAATGTGCTGGTGCCGATGACATCGCGAATCGCGCTTTCCGCCACGCGCTGCACCGAGGCGTCGGGGTCGGCGATTTCGAGCAGGTAGCTGGTGACGTCCTTCAGCCGGTACTGCACGGCAATCTGCACGTCGACGATGTTCTCGTCCTGGGTGAGCATGGTGGCGTTCACGGGAAACGCGCGGATTTGGTCGATGTTGACCCGAATGACAGTTTCGATCGGGCGTGGGAAGCGCAGATGCGGGCCCGGTTCCAGCGTGGTTTTGTACTGGCCGAAGCGCAAGACCACGCCCCGCTCGGCGGGCTCGATCTGCCAGAACATTTCGGCGCCGAGCAAGAGTACGCCCAGCGCCAGCGCGGCCATCGCGAAGACACCGGCACCCGGTACATTCTCGCTGCCGCCACCGCCGCCAGCGGGTCGGCGCGGCCCGCCAAACACGGCGCTCAAGCGCTGCCGGAACTTACGCAGCACCTCGTCGAGATCGGGCGGACCCTGATCGTTACGTCGGCCTCCCCAGGGGTCACGGTCGTTGCCGTTATTGGAATCATTCCAGGCCATAGGGAACTCTCGGGGTAGGGACGTGAATAGGGTGGGGATTGTAAGTGCGTGCTGCTTTGCAGGGCAACGCGAGACTGCAGGGGATCAGTCCCACTCGTCGGCGTCAGATCCATGCGCGTAATCCGCCGGCGCGAGTGCCGGATGTTCGGCAAACAGCCGCCCCCAGCGCTCGATGCTCAGGTTTGCCTCCAGGATCCATTCGCCCTCTTCGCCAATCGATTCCTCTAACACCGCGCCCATGGCGTAAAGCTGGGCCCGAAGTCGGCCTTCGCGGGGGGCGAGGACGAGCTGGCGCACCTGCTTGGTTTCGTCCAGCCGGGCCGCCACCGCCGCGCGCAACAGGTCCAGCCCGGCGCCGGTCCGGGCCGACACCCATACCGCCACCGGTTCACCGCCGGCCCCGCGATCGATGCGCGGCTCAAAGGCCGGATTGAGGTCGATTTTGTTGTAGACCTCCAAAATCGGCTGCTCGCCGGCGCCTACGCGCTCCAGCACCGAGAGCACTTCATCGCGCTTGACCTCTATGTCTTCAGCACAGCAATCAATCACGTGGAGCAGCAAGGTGGCGTCGCGGGTTTCCTCCAGCGTGCCCTGAAAGGCGGCCACCAAATCGGGCGGCAAATCGCGAATAAAGCCCACCGTGTCACTCAATAGCACCGGGTGTTCGCCGGGCACATTCATTCGACGCAGCGTGGTGTCTAGCGTCGCGAACAACTGGTCGGCGGCGTAGATATCGCTGCTGGTGAGCGCGTTAAACAAGGTGGATTTGCCCGCGTTGGTGTACCCCACCAGTGCCGTCACAGAGAGCGAGGCCCGGCGCCGGGCCCGACCACCCTGCTGCCGCTGCCGGCGAACCTTGTCCAGCCTGTCATGCAGCTGCTTGATCCGGATGCCAATGAGGCGACGGTCGGTCTCCAGCTGGGTTTCACCCGGCCCCCGCAAGCCAATACCGCCGCGTTGCCGTTCCAGATGGCTCCAGCCGCGAACCAGACGCGTAGAAAGGTGCTTCAGCTGGGCCATTTCAACCTGCAGTTGACCTTCGAAGGAGCGGGCGCGCTGGGCGAAGATGTCGAGAATCAGCCCGGTGCGATCCAGCACCCGGCAACAGACCAGTCGTTCGAGATTGCGCTCCTGCGCGGGCGAGAGCGTGCGGTCAAACAAGACCACTTCAGCCTCGCTGTCTGCCACCAGCGCCTTGAGTTCTTCTGCCTTGCCGGTGCCGAGGAAGTGCTTGGGGTCGGGACGATCGCGGCGTGCCGCCATCGTCGCGACGCAATCTACCCCCGCAGAGGCGGCAAGCTCGGCGAATTCTTCGACATCGCAGCCAGACGCCGGCGGGGCCAGCGCGACATTGACGAGGACGGCGCGTTCACCGCCCCGCGGACGGTCAAGCAAGGGAAACCAAGGTGATTATTCCTCCTCGGGCTCGCCATCGGCGCGCGGCAACTTGACGTTGCGGGCTGGCACCACGGTTGAGATAGCGTGCTTGTAAACCATCTGGCTGACGGAATTCTTGAGCAGGATGACGAATTGATCGAAGGATTCGATTTGCCCCTGCAACTTGATGCCATTGACGAGGTAAATCGAAACGGGAACGCGCTCTTTGCGCAGGGCGTTCAGGTAAGGCTCCTGAAGGGATTGGCCTTTGCTCATGTGAGTCTCCATTTTTTTATGTACACCATTGGCTCCTGCAGGTTGACGCCGCCTCCCACCCAATTAAGCGGGCGGCGAGAGCTGGGTAAACGCAGACCCGTCATCGGTCTGCAAATGCCACAGGAGCGTCCGGAGTATACCCAATCAGGCGCCTGATTGGGCCGACTCGAGCAGGGTCTGGATCAGCTGAGTGCGCGTTTCCTCTTGCGCAGCGTCAAGCCAGATGGCCTCAGCTTCGGCGCGAAACCAGGTGTACTGGCGCTTGGCGTACTGCCCGGTGCTGATGATGGCCCGCTCGCGCATTTGCGCACACGAGAGCTCGCCATCGAGATAGGCCCACACCTCGCGGTACCCCACCGCGCGCATGGCGGGGCAATCGAGACTCATGCCCGGGCGGGCCCGCAGGGCCATCACTTCGTTCACCAGCCCTCGCTCCAGCATCTGCTCAAAGCGGGCGGCCAGCCCCAGTCGCAAGCCTGTGCGGTCCGGCGGGGCCAACACCCATTTGTGAAAGCGGCGCGCCGTCGGCGCCGTCTGGGCCTGCAGAAAGGAGGACATTGCGCGACCACTTACGCGCCAGATCGACAGCGCCCGGATAATCCGTTGCGGGTCGTTGGGATGAATCCGGGCGGCGCTTGCCGGATCCACTGTCGCGAGACTTGCATGCAGCGCGGCGCCGCCCTGCGCCCGCCACTCTGCGGTGAGCGTGGTGCGCACTGCCTCCGGCACCGGCGGCATGTCCGCGATGCCGGTTTCGAGTCGGCGGAGATACAGGCCCGTCCCGCCCACCAGCAAGGGCAGCCGTCCCCGCGCTTCAATCTCCGCAATCGCCGTGCTGGCGTCGGCGCAAAAGCGAGCCACTGAATAGGCGTCCTGCGGCTCACACACGTCAATGAGGTGGTGTGGCACGCGGCGCAAGGCGCCGGGATCCGGTTTCGCGGTGCCGATGTCCATCCCCCGATACACCAGCGCCGAATCAACGCTGATGATTTCCAGCGGCAAGCGCTCGGCGAGCCACAGGGCAAGCGCAGTCTTGCCCGCGCCCGTCGGTCCCATCAGGCAGTGAACGGCTCGCGGCGCGGACGCCCCCTCAGCCATCCCGGCGCCCGGTGAGCTGATCCAGAGCGGCAGCGTCCAGACGGCGGATGAAAGGCTCGGGCGCAATGCCCGCCTCGCTGGCCTGCGCAAGCCAGCGCTGCCACCACGCGGCCCTATCGTTGGCGAGCCCGGGAATCGTCACCGCCGCGGCCAGCGCCACCGCCAGATCATCACTCGTGCCGACGCCGCTACCGGCGGCCAGCGCGCGCCCCAAGCGTTCGGCGTCTACGTCGGGCACCACGCGGGGCAAGGCGCGCAGCGCGAGCGTTTTCGGGCCCAGCGGATTCAGCGTCAGACCCAGCGCCTGCAAATCGGCGCCAAGTCGCTGGGCGGCGGCTTCGTCCGCGCACTCGATGCGCACCGGAAACAGCAGCGGCCGGCTGGGGACACTCGTGCTTGCCTGCATTTCGCTCCGCATCCGGGCCGCCAGCACCCGCTGTACAAAGCCGATCAGGTCGACCAGCACGAGCGACTGGCCTTCGCGCAGCACGGCGTAGCGTTCGGCCAGCAGGGTCAGCCATTCGGTCTCCGGGTCCGGCGCGTCCCGCCGCGGGCTGGTCGGGTGCGATGTTTCGCGGGCCTGCACGCTGCCAAGCCCCAGCGTTGGCTGGGCGGCAAAAGCAGGCGGCCGGTAGCTCACCAGCGACGGGGTTTCAGGCGCCGTCCTGAGCGCGGTCCGCACGGCGGAGTGGACCAGATCATGGACCTCCCGCAAGTCTCGAAAGCGCACTTCGAGCTTGCCCGGATGCACGTTCACATCAACGTCCTCCGGCCTGATTTCCAGTTGCAGCGCGTAGCAGGGGTGACGGCCTTCGGGCAGCGCGTCCTCGTAGGCGAGGCGGATGGCGTGGGCCAATTGGCGGTCGCGAATCACCCGCCCGTTCACGGCCAGCATCTGCAGGTCATGCTGGCTGCGGGCCAGTTCAGGACCTGCCACATAGCCAAACACACGCAGCCGCTCGTTGGCGGTATCTACATCGCGCGCGGCGGCGGCGAACTCGCTGCCAAACAGGGCCCGGAGTCGCCGCGCGGCCGACACCTCATCGACCGCCGCCGGCACGGTCAGCGCGCGCTGGCCTTCGTTAAACACCGAGAAGCTCACCAAGGGGGCGCAAAAAGCCATCCGTCGCAGCAGTTGAAGCACATGCAGCCACTCGGTTTGCGGCTGGCGCAGGAATCGGCGTCGGGCCGGCAGGCGGGCGAACAGGTCCCGCACTTCGATGCTCGTGCCCTGCGGATGAGCGGTCGGTGCCACCGTCCCCGCCCCGCCGCGACCATCGGGCGCCAACTGCCAGGCGTGAGGGTCTTCCGCCGTGCGCGACGACAGCGTGAGGTCGCTCACGGCGGCAATCGCGGCCAGCGCCTCGCCCCGAAACCCCAGCGACACCAGCCGCCCGAGTTGATCAATCGATTGCAGCTTGCTGGTGCAATGGCGCTGCAGCGCCAGACTCATCTGGTCGGCCGGAATGCCGCGACCATTGTCGCGGACCAGCAGGCGCCGAATCCCGCCGTCCTCAATTTCCACCTCGATCCGGGTCGCCTCGGCATCGAGGCTGTTTTCCACCAGTTCCTTGACGATGGACATCGGGCGTTCAACCACCTCGCCGGCGGCGATCTGGTTGATGAGAGTCTCGGAAAGCTGGCGGATGCGGGCGCTGGACATGGGCCGGAGTGTAGCGCAGGCGGTGGCACGCCAAGGATGGCAAAGCATCAAGCGCGGCGCGCAGGCGTTAACAGCCCGCGGCAGTCGCCCTTCTCGCCCAGCAGATCACTCCACCCAGCGTGCGCTCAGGGGATCCGCAGCAGTTCGCCGCTGCGCACGGTGTCGTCTTCCAGATTGTTGGCTAGCCGAATTTTCTGGGCCGGCACGTCGTAGCGCAGCGCAATCCCTGACAGGGTTTCCCCCGGATTCACCCGATGCTGACGGCTGGCGATCGGGGATTCCGCCGCCCGGTGCGAGGCCACCCGCCCTTTCGACTCCCTGTCATCAAAGTAGGCCATCAAGCCGTCGCGGATCGCGCCCGCCAATTTTTCACGAAACGCCTGATTACGCAGGCGCTGCTCTTCATCGGGATTACTGATGAAGGCGGTTTCCACCAGCAGCGACGGGATGTCGGGGGACTTCAGCACCATAAAACCCGCCTGCTGAATTCTCTGGAAATGCAGCGGTCCGATACGCTTGAGCGAGGTGAGCACGGCGTCGGCAACTTCCATGCTGGTTTCCAGCGAGGCGCTCTGGGAGAGGTCCAGCAAGGTGGTCTTTAACTGTTCGTCTTTACCGTCCAGTGTCAGGCCGCCGACAAAATCCGCCGCGTTTTCTTTCTCGGCCAACCACCGCGCCGCCTCGCTGGTGGCGCCGCGGTGCGAGAGCACGAACACCGATGAACCGCGCACTTCCGGGTTCCGGAAGGCGTCGGCATGCACGGAAACGAATAGATCAGCCTGTTTGTCGCGGGCGCGCTCCATCCGCTCGCGCAAGCCGATGTAGTAGTCCCCGTCGCGAATCAGCACCGCCTTCATGCCGGGCTGCTGATTGATCAGCGCCGCAAGCTCGCGTGCCACTTCCAGCACCACGCTCTTCTCGTAGGTGCCATGGGCGCCGATGGCGCCGGTATCGTCGCCGCCGTGGCCGGCATCAATGGCGATCACCACGCCGTCCCGACGCCAGGCGGGGATTTTGCTGGCGGGGCCAGGCGGGGCGCCCAGCGCTGCGACTGGGGTGACGCGACTGGCTTTGGGCAAGGAGTCGGGCGCGAGTTCGGTTTTGGCGGCGACGGTCGCTTTGACGGGCGCGCGCTGGCTGGGTTTGGGCAGTGGCGAGCTTGTTGCGGTATCCGCGAGGTCGATCACCAGCCGGTGCCCAAACGGCGCTGTGGGCGGCAGCAAGGCCTGATGCACGCTAACCGGATGCGTGAGTTCGAACACCACCCGCAGGCCATCCGGCCCCCGCGGCCCGTAGCGGAAACCGCTCACGCGAGCGTCGAGGACGGTCGCGAGGGCGAGCGCGTCGTGTCTTGAAACTTGGGAGAGGTCCACCACCACCCGGGCGGGGTTGGCAACCGTGAAGACATCAAACGTGACGGGGCCGGTCAGGTCGAAGACGAGGCGGGTCTGGTCGGGCGCCTGCCAGGCGCGCAGCTTGGTGACCTCAGCCGCACTAACGCCGGTCAAGCCCAGAAGCGAAACGAGAAAAATCCGCGCAAGCATAGGGATAGCGAGAACACCTGAAGCCCTTTGGCGGCTTTGTATCCCGCGCCGATGCTTTATTCAAGTGAAATATCGAGAGTAGCCGTATCACACTGAAATAAAAGAAATAGCCAAGGCTTTCTCAAGCCCTTTCTGAAGTTCGGCATCGGGCGTTTCGAGGCGCGCCAGACGGCGCTCCTCGTCCACGATCTCCAGACTAAGCCGCAGGCTTGCCGGGGGCAGCAAGCCGGCCGCGCGCGACGGCCATTCGATAAGGCACAGCGCCGCCGCCGCCAGAAAATCATCAAAGCCGAGGTAGTGCAGTTCGTCCGGATCGTTGACGCGGTAGAGGTCGAAATGGTGAACGGTGAGCTGCGGCAAGTCGTAGCTTTCGACCACCGTGAAGGTCGGACTTTTCACCTTCCCCACATGCCCCAGCGCGCGCAATAGCCCCCGCGCAAAGGTGGTCTTGCCGGCGGCGAGCTCTCCTTCCAGCAGCACGAGCATGCCGGGTTTAACCAAGCTCGCCAGCGCTTGCGCCAGCGCCAGCGTGGCCGTTTCGTCCGCGAGCGTGAGCTTGGCGAGGGCCAAGGGTTTAGGCTCGATTGACCAGTTGCCGGAGTGCCGGGAACAGATCGGAGGCCAACAGGCCGCGCTCGCCGCCCAGCGCGGCGGCCCGATCGGCGGCCAGCGCATGCAGCATCGCGCCCTGCCGGGCGGCCGCTCCGGCGCCGAGCCCCTGCGCGCGCAGCGCCGCAATCACCCCGGTCAGCACATCGCCCATCCCGCCCGAAGCCATGCCCGGGTTGCCGGCAGTCACCACCCCAACGCCCTCGGCATCTCCCACCAGCGAGCCGGCACCTTTCAATACCACCGCCCCGCCATAGCGGGATTGCAACGCGGCCAGCGCGGCGTAGCGATCGGCGTTGACCGCGCCGGCATGGGGCAAGCCCAGCAGCCGGGCGGCTTCCCCGGGATGCGGCGTCAAACACCAGTCGTCCCGGTATTCGGGGTCGAGCGCCAGCAGATTGAGCGCGTCGGCGTCGACCACCAGCGGGAGGCGCGTTTCGCGCACGGCCGCCAACAGTTCGCGCGACCAATCGCTCTGCCCCAGACCGGGGCCAATGGCAATCACGCTGGCCCTGGCCAGCAACGGACCGAGGTCGCGCGCCCCGGTCACGGCGCGGGCCATGATTTCGGGGCGTCCGGCGCTGACGACCGTCAGGCTTTCCTGCGCAACGGCGGCCGAGACCAAGCCCGCCCCGGCGCGCAAGGCCGCCTCGGCGGCAAGTCTGGCCGCCCCGGCGTAACCAGCCGCGCCGCCAATCACCAGCACGTGACCGGCATGGCCTTTATGCGCCGTGCGGCGCCGAGGCGGCAGCTGCGGCGCAGATAAACGCACCGCGCTGGCCATCACGTCGGCAAAAATGCTGGCTGGCACTCCCAAATCGGCGTACTCCAGCACGCCCACACAATCCGCCGCCCGACCGGTGCACAGGCCCTGCTTGAGCGCGATGAAACTCAGCGTGGCCGCCGCCTGCACCACCGCCCCCGGCGCGTGGCCGGTATCGCCGTTCAGACCAGAAGGAATATCAAGACTGAACACCGGCACGCCGCTGGCATTCATCGCCCCGATCGCGGCCAGAAAATCACCGGCGGGCGGGCGCGAAAGACCGATGCCGAACAGCGCGTCGACCACCAGATCGGCGCCGACCATGCTGTTTAACCCACCGGTGGGTTGGGCGCCGGCCGCGAGCGCAAGCGCCCGACAGGCCTGCGCGTCGGGGCCCGATTGCGCGGGGTCGCCCACTTCAATCAGCGCGAGTTCCAAGCCCGCGCGCAGGGCCTCGGCGGCCACAACATAGCCGTCACCGCCGTTATTGCCGGGGCCACACACCACGCAGACACGCCGCGCTGCGGGCCAACGCCGGACCAGCATCGCCCAGGCCTCACGCCCGGCGCGTAGCATCAGTTCAAGGCCGGGAATGCCGCTCGCGATGGCCGCCGCATCAAGCGCGCGGACCGCCGCCACCGGGTACAAGACCGATGGCAGCAGGGAGGTCATGCAGGCAACTTCAGGAAGTGTTCGCGGTAATGCTGGAGTTCGGCGATGGAATCGCGGATGTCATCCAGCGCGAGATGGCTGGACGCTTTGCTAAAGGACGGCAGGCCGGGCGCCCAGCGCTTCTTCAGTTCCTTCAGCGTGCTCACATCCAGATTGCGGTAGTGGAAGAACTCGGCGAGCCGGGGCATGTACTTGTAGAGAAAGCGCCGGTCCTGACAGATGGTGTTGCCACACATCGGCGAAACCTTGGCCGGCACATATTGGGCGAGGAAGTCGAGCGTCTGCCGCTCCGCCTCGGCGGTCGAGATCTGGCTGGCGCGCACCCGGGCGGTGAGGCCGGAGCCGCCGTGTTGCCGGGTATTCCACTCGTCCATCGCAGACAGAATTTCGTCGCTCTGGTAAATCGCCAGCACCGGACCCTCAACCCGCTCGTCCAGCGTTGAGTTAGTGACGATGGTGGCGATTTCGATAATGAGGTCGTGCTCGGGGTACAGCCCGGTCATTTCGAGATCGATCCAGATGAGGTTATCGGGCGAGCACTGCATATGAATTCTCCGGTTCAGTATTCCCGACGGCTGCTGATCGCGTGCGAGAGCGTGGTGCCATCAACGTATTCCAGTTCGCCCCCCACCGGCACGCCGTAGGCGATGCGGCTGGGCGTTACCCCGTGGCGGCGCGCCATCTGGCGCAGGTAGTGGGCGGTGGCTTCGCCTTCCATGGTGGTGCCGGTGGCGACGATCATTTCCTTCACCTCGCCCTCGGCGAGGCGTCGTTCCAGCGCCGGCATGCCGAGCGTGTCGGGCGTCACGCCGTCAATGGGCGAGAGCCGTCCCATCAGCACGTAATAGCGCCCCTTGAAGGAACCCGATTGCTCAATGGACAGCACATCGGTGGGGGTTTCGACCACGCACAGCATGGCGGCGTCGCGATTGGTCGAATCACAAAGCTGGCAACGCGGGGTTTCGCTGAAAGTCCGGCAGGCGGTGCACTGCCCGATGCGCGTCATCGCCGCTTCCAGCACCTGCGCGAGGCGCCGCGCGGCGTCACGGTTACGTTCGAGCAAATTGAACGCGATGCGCTGGGCCGACTTCGGGCCGATGCCCGGCATGACGGTCAAGGCCTTGATGAGGTCGTTGAGCAGCGGCGTGGTCATGGTTGGACGCCGTTCAGAACGGCAGCTTCATCCCGGGCGGCAGATTGAGGCCGTTGGTCAGGCCGGACATCTTCTCGCTGCTTTGCTTCTCGACCTTGCGATTGGCGTCATTGACCGCGGCGGCGAGCAGGTCTTCCAGCATCGAGACGTCTTCGCTCAGAAGTTCCGGCGCAATTTTTACCGACTTCACGTCGTGACGACCGTTCACCACCACGCGCACAAGTCCGGCACCAGATTCCCCGGTGCACTCCATGCGGCCGATTTCTTCCTGCGCGCGCTGCATGTCTTCCTGCATGCGCTGGGCCTGTTTCATGAGATTGGCCAAGGGACCTTTCATTCAAGACTCCTTTTACTAGTGCCGCGCGAGCCGCCTCAGGGCAGCGTTCGCACATGTTCAACCGTTGCGCCGAAGCGGGCTTGCAGGGCCTGGACCGTACTGTCGGCATCAATGGCGCTTTCGGCGGCGGCCTGACGGGCGGCTTTCGCCGCCTCGATGGCAGCTGCCGGCGTGGCCAAGCCGCTCCCGGATTCCACCGTCACTTTCAAACTCACCGGAGCGCCCAGCAGATTCTGCAAGGCTTGCTCCAGGGCTTTCAGCGTGCGCTCCACCCGCAGGTTCTGGAACTGCGGACTCACCACTACCTCCAGCTGCCGGCCATCAAAAGCGCGGAGCGCGCAGTTGCGGGCGAATTCGCGGGCCAGCGGAATGGTCTCGAGTCGCGACACCAAATCGGCCCAATCGAGTTCGGTGCCGGCGACCACGGGCGCTGGCGCTGCCGGGGGGACGGGCGGTGCGACAGGAATTTCGTTGCTGAGTGCCGGCTCCGCGGGCTGCACGACGGGGATTTGGATGCTGGGTGCCGGCACTACCGGCGGGACTACCGCAGCGGGACTCGCCGCTGGCGTCACCGGCGCAGCAGAGGCGGCCGACATGGGCTTGGGCGCGGCCGACGGCGTGCTGGCGGGCCGCACCGGCGGGGCAGAACGTGGCGCGGGCGGGGTGCCGCCGGGCGTATTGGAGTCCGCCGGGCGGAACGCAAGCATCCGCAACAGCGCCATTTCGAAGCCCGCCTGCGGATCGGGCGCCAGCGGGAGATCGCGTCTGGCGAGCAAGCCCATTTGATAAAACAGCTGGCAATCCTGCGGCGACAGGCGTTCGGCAAGGCTCAATACGGCGGCGTCTTCTGCCAGCTCGGCGGTCTGGTCGCCCACGGTTTGCACCACGGCCACGCGTCGCAAAATGGAGATCATGTCTGCCAGCACCTGCGCAAAGTCGGGCGCCAGTTCGCCCAGCTGGCGGGCGAGCGAGATAAGTCCCGCGCCATCACCGGCGGCCAAGGCTTCCACCAGCGCCAGCACCTGTTCGGTCCCGAGCGTGCCCAGCATGGTGGCCACAGATTGTTCGTCGAGCGCGCCGCCACAGTAGGCAATGGCCTGATCCATCAAGGACAGCGCGTCACGCATGCTGCCGTCCGCCGCCACCGCCAGCTGGCGCAAGGCGGGCGCCGGCGCGGGCAGGGCTTCGCGCCCGGCAATCGCCTGCAACTGTTCTTCGATTTGCTCCACGCCCAGCCGCTTCAGGTTGAGCTGCAGACAGCGCGACAGGATGGTGATGGGGAGCTTTTTGGGATCGGTGGTTGCCAGCAGAAACTTGATGTGCGGCGGCGGTTCTTCCAAGGTCTTCAACAAGGCGTTGAAAGAGTTCTTGGAAAACATGTGGACTTCGTCGATGAGGTAGACCTTGTACCGGCCTTTGCTGGGCGCGTACTGCACGTTGTCCAGCAGTTCGCGGGTGTCATCGACCCCGGTGCGGGACGCGGCATCCACTTCAATCAGGTCAACAAAGCGGCCTTCGTCGAGTTCGCGGCAGGCGCTGCATTCCCCGCACGGGCGGCTGCTCACACCTCGTTCGCAGTTGAGACATTTGGCGAACACGCGCGCCAGCGTGGTTTTGCCCACGCCGCGAGTGCCAGTGAAGAGATAGGCGTGGTGCAGGCGGTCGCTGTCGAGCGCGTTCGAGAGCGCACGCAGCACATGGCCCTGCCCGACCACCTCGGAAAAATCACGCGGACGCCATTTCCTGGCGAGAACCAGATAAGCCATGGGAATGCACACGTTGCAGCGGGAGCAGGCGGCGACCCTGCCAGCCACACCTCGGCGCCCGCAGTCACCACTACCGCTGCTTCCTTCCGGACCTGACGGGGTTTGCGGTCTTACGTCGCGAGGGGACCGACAGGGTCACCATTGAGCTTGGCATTATCCCCATTGCCTCCGGTGATGGGAACCACTACGTGCGGACTCGGCTCAAGCCTTGGACAGACAGCGCTGTCAGGATGAGTGCTTGAGACGTCACGATCGGGCACACGCAAACGTGCCATCACACCGCCCTTCAACAAGCGGAGGCGCGAACGGTAACGGGCGCTGCGTGCTACGTAAACGTTAGCGCTGCAACGGTGGGCCAAAGAAAACTCGGCGCTCAAGACCCAAACCCCGTTCGTGCTGAGCTTGTCGAAGCATGACCGAGAGTTTGGGGTCAGAGTAAAAACTCGAACGGAGGATTGCGAATAGTTTTTACTCTGATCCCAAATAGGTCCCGAAGATGCGCAACCGGCGCGAAACCCCGTTCGTGCTGAGCTTGTCGAAGCATGAACGGGCCCGGCGTCGCAGGGATGCAACAGCCAGCAATCGCCCTTCGACAGCGAGTTGGGGGTCAGAGTAAAAACTCGAACGGGGGAGTGCGAATAGTTTTTACTCTGACCCCAAATAGGTCCCGAAGAGGCGCACCCGGCGCGAAACCCCGTTCGTGCTGAGCCTGTCGAACCACGCGAGCGTTGTTATTGCACCGCGCCGCTCTCTACATTCCATGCCCTTCTTCCCGTTCTGAATCCAGAAAGCGAGCGCCGATGCGACCTTCTCCTTTTAGCTATGCGAGACCCGCCACCCTGGCCGAGGCCTTGCAGGAAACCGCGCGCGGCGCGGTGCCGCTCGCGGGCGGGCAATCGCTCATCGCCGCCATGCGCCAGCGCGAAACCTCGCCGGCCGCGCTGGTCGACCTGCAACACGTGGATGAACTTGCCGCAGAATTGCACTGGCGCGAGCACAGTCTGGCCATCGGCGCGCGAGTCACCCACGCCACCCTGCTCCGCGACGAACGCGTTGCCGCCACGTTCCCCTGGCTGGCGCAGGCCGTGCGCGCACTCGGCGACGTGCAGGTGCGTCAGCGCGGCACGACGGTGGGCAACGTCTGCTGGGCCGATCCGCGCGCCAATATGCTGGTCGCGCTCAGCGCGAGCGACGCCGTGGTGGTGCTACAAGCGCCCGGACAGTCCGGGCTGCAACGGATCCCGATTGCAGACTTCATCACCGGTTTCCGCCAGACCGCCGCCGGCACCGGCATCGTGCTCGCCATCGAAGTGCCGCGCGCCGCGGCTGTTGGGGCCTATCTGGAGTTCTCGCGCCAGCGGCAAGACCTCGCGCTGGTGAATGTGTGCGTGGTGCGGCAGGTCGGCAGCGCGCGGATTGTGGTGGGCGGATTGGGGGAGCGTCCGGTGCGCCTCTCTCACGCGGAGACCCTGCTCGGCGCCCGCCCGCTCAGCGCCGGGCTCAGCGCCAACGAACTCGATGGCCTGTTCGACGGCCTCGCGCTAGACCCGCCGCCGGACATCTACGCGCCACCGCGCTATCGCCAACAGCTCGCGCGTGAACTGCTCGCGCGCACCCTGAAGACCCTGACCGAGGCTGCTCCCCATGGCTGAGAACACTTTTGAGATTGCGATGAACGTGAACGGCCAGACGGTGGCCGGGCGCGTGGAAGGCCGCACCCTCTTAACCGATTTCCTACGCCGGAACGCGGGGCTTACCGGGCCACGCTTTGGCTGCGAAGAAGGCTCCTGCGGCGCCTGCACGGTGGCGGTGAACGGATCCACCATCAAATCCTGCCTGATGCTGGCGGTACAGGCGGAAGGCGCCGATGTCGTGACCGCCGAAGGCGTGGCCGAAGACGGCGAACTCTCCAAGGTGCAGCAGGCCTTCGTGCAATGTCATGCCGTGCAATGCGGCTACTGCACGGCGGGCATGGTGATGAGCACCCGGGATTTTCTGAATCGCCACCCGGACGGTCAGTTCACCGAAGAGGAATTACGCGAAGCCCTGAGCGGCAACTACTGCCGTTGCACGGGCTACAACCATATTTTTGAGGCAGCGAAAGTCGCTGCGGGTCAGGCGCAGCCGCTGGCCAAGCTGGAGTCCGAAATCGACGCCAAGGGCGGCTTTATCGGCCAGCCCATCGCTCGCCGCGAAGACCGGCGCCTGGTGATGGGCGGCGGTCGCTATGTCGACAATCACTCCACGCCCGGCGATCTCTACCTCGGCATCGTGCGCGCCACCCGGGCGCACGCCCGAATTCTCAATATCGATGTGAGCAAGGCGCAAGCGGCGCCCGGCGTGGTGCGGGTGATGACCGGCAAGGAAGCGCTCCCACGCTGGCAGCCGATTGCGCCGTCGATCCGCATGGACGGGCTCAACATGCCGGAACGCCACGCGATGGCGAGCGACAAGGTGATTTTCTACGGCGAACCGGTGGCCTTTGTGCTGGCCGGCACGCCCGAGCAGGCCGAAGACGCGGCCGCGCTGGTGGCGGTGGAATATGCCGACCTGCCGGTAAATGTGGACATGCTGAAAGCCGCCGCCGAGCCCGCCGACAGCGACGCGCTGCTCTATCCCGAATGGGGAACCAATCTGCAGCGCGATTTCCAGTTCGAAATCGGCCCGGTGGATGAGACCTTCGCCAAGGCCGATCTGGTGGTGGATGAAGTGATCACCTCGCATCGCTACGGCGCGATGCCGATGGAAACCCGCGTGACCTGGGCCCACTTCGAGCCCGGGGAACGGCGACTCACGATGCGCGCCTCCACGCAGGTGCCGCACCAGATCCGGCTCTATCTGAGCCAGGTCTTCGGCCTTCCCGAAGCGCGCATTCAGGTGCTGGCCGGGGACGTTGGCGGCGGCTTTGGCGCCAAGCTATCGGTCGATGTGGAGCACGTGGTGGCGCTGGCCTCCATCGTCTCCGGGCGCCCGGTCAAATACTTCGAAAGCCGCCGCGAGTGGCTGCACTCCGGGCCGGCGGCACGCGATATCCACACGAGATCCCGCGCCGCCTTCCGCGCCGACGGCCGCATTCTTGCGCTGGAAACCGACATCTTTGCCGACATGGGCTGCGATGGCGCCGAACGCGCCTGCGGTCTTGGCATGCCGATCAACGGTGGGCTGTACACGCCCAGCGCCTATCGGGTGGACACCTACCGCACTCGGGTGCGCTGCGTGGTCACCAACAAGGCGCCCTACTCCGCCTATCGCGGTTACGGCAAAGACATCGCCAATCTGTTTATCGAACGCGTGATCGATCAGGGCGCGCAGCAGCTCGGTCTCGATCCGGTGGAAGTCCGGCGCATCAACCTGCTGGAAACCTATCCGCATCAAATCTGCACCGGCGCGATCATCGAAAACGGCTCGCTGCGCGAGGCGCTGGATCGCGTAGTGGAGATGATGGATCTGCCGGGGCTACGGCGACTGCAGGCGGACGCCCGCGCCGAAGGTCGCTACCTTGGCTACTCGCTGGCGTCCTACATCGAGCCCTCGGGCTTCGCTTTTCCGGGCAGTACTTTCCAGAACTATGAATCGGCGACGGTGCGCGTGGCGGCGGATGGTTCGGTGCATGTGATGACCGGCATCCAGAACATCGGCCAGGGCATCGAGACCGCCTATGCGCAGGTCACGGCGGACGCACTCGGTTGCGCGCTGTCTGACGTCAGCGTGTCCTGGGGCGACACCACCGCCATTCCCTTTGGCTCGGGCACCTATTCCAGCCGTGGCGCGATGTACGCCATCGGCGCGATCGTGGCCGCAGCGGCCACCGTGCGCGAACGCCTCGTGCAGGGCGGCGCGGTCTATCTCGACTGCGCGCCGGAGGAAATTGAAATCGAAAACGGCGTGATTTCGCGCCGAGGCTGGGACGCGCACTGCACGCTGCGCGAACTGGCCTATGCCGCGTATGTGCAACCGGGCGCAGAGATCATTCTCGCCAAGGCCGACGGCCCCTTGCTCGAATCCACCAACACCTATCGCCATCCGCAGGTGAACTGGAAGGCCGACGCCGAAGGTCGCGCGCAGGTCTATCCCTCACATCCCGGCGGCGCCGCCGGCGCGTGGGTGGAAGTTGACCCCAGCACCGGGCGCGTAGAGGTAAAGAAAATCTGGATGGTCTCCGACCACGGGGTGGTGCTGAATCCGGTGATTCTCACCGGTCAAACCAAGGGCGCGGTCGTCCAACAAATTGGCGGCACGCTCTACGAATGGCTGGGCTACGACGAGCATGGCGTGCCGCTGGCCAACACGCTGAAGGAATACGGCATGCCCACCGTGTGGGCCGCGCCGGAAATCGACGTGGAGCATCTGGTCACGCCCTCACCCGCGACGCGCATTGGCGCCAAGGGCGCGGGTGAAGATGGCTGTATCGCCACCAGCACGGTGCTGATGGGCGCAGTGGAAAATGCGCTGGCGCCGTTCGGCGTGAAGGTCATGGACAGCACCCTGTTCCCGGCCAAGGTGCACGCGTTGATTGAGGCTGCGAGGTCGCGCAGTCGGGCGTAAGGCAGCGCGGCGTGCTTGCTTGCATCGACGCGCGCCGCGTTTGCCCTCAAGGTCTCGCAGGTCTTAAGCCTGCGGGGGGAAGCCTCCCCCTGAAGCCCTTCAAACTAGCGCCAAATGACCCTACACCCAAGCGCTGATCAAGCCCGGCGCCGGCTTCGTTTCACGCCCAGCAAGCCCAGCAGCGCGGGCCCCATCAACACCAGCGCACCCGGCACGGGCACCGGACTTGCGCCTACGTCGCCGGAGCGAACAGCCCAGCCAAAGTGACTGGTGCTGTTGCCGGTGGGGTTCTGGCCACCGTTTCCAAAGTTGAAGCCCCAATTGTTGCTGCCATTGAATGTAACGCTGGACCAATAGAAGAAGGGGGGCTGGACGTTTTTGAAGAGGTTGTAGTTGGCGTTATGCGTAGTGGTGATATTGCTGCCTGCCGTACCGCCCAGCACGTTGTAAAAAAAATTACCCATCTCGCTCGCGGTCTGGTTGTAGCTCACCGTGTTGCGGTAATCGTTCATCGGCCCGCCCGGCAAGCGCCAGCCCGTCACACCATCAATGTTCAAACTCCCGGCCGAGGCGTTGGCTTGTGTCCACCTCATCCTGCCATCCGCGTCATAACCCGAGGTCTGCGCGTAGTTTGCGTCCTGAAGCCAGGTGAGACCGGCCACGTCGTCGTAAATCGCCTGCACGTTACCGTTGGCATCAAACGAACGCTCCACCAGCGCCGCTTCCGCACCGCTCGCCAGCATCAAACTCAGCGCAGTCAGCGCCGTAGCCGCTACTGCCTTCGTTGTTCTTTTCATTAGTCTGGTTCCCGGTTGATTCAATGGTCGTTCAAAAGCAGACCGGAAAATCCCCCTCCCCCCGCTACAAGCGCAAGCAATCCTGCCCGAACCGCACAAAACGATGTGAACGGGTTCACACAATGGCCGATGGAGAGCGCGGGAAAAGCCGGCCGCGCGCTTAAGGCCCGTGCCGACGGTTTTCCCATGGCCCCACCTATTTGGGGTCAGAGTAAAAACTATTCGGACTGACGCCGACCCCAAGCGTTTCTTCGAGTTTTTACTCTGACCCCAAACTCACAAAGTGCCGGCCCGTTCATCCTTTGACAGGCTCAGGACGAACGGGGGTTTGACCTTTCACATCAATTTAGCGTTCGCCCTGAGCCTGTCGAAGGGCGAGTCGTGGCACTAAAATTTTTGACGCCTGAAACGGCAAACCGCACACATTGAGGGTCATTCACTAGCCCTGCCGCGTTGCCCAGCCCGGCCTCAGTGCTCGACCTTCACCCCGCGCTCGGCAAACACTTCCTTGGCGGCGAGAATGCCGTTAATCGCGGCCGGGAAACCGGCGTACACGGCCATCTGCATAATCACCTCCACGATTTCTCGCGGCGTGCAGCCGGCGTTCAACGCGCCTTTGATGTGCGACTTCAGCTGCGGCTGCGCATTGCCGAGCGCGGTCAGCGCGGCGACGGTGGCCAGTTCGCGGGTGTGCAGGCTGAGTTCGGGACGCGACACCACGTCGCCATAACCGAAGTCGATCACCCAGTCGCTCAATTCGGGCGCGACGTCGCGCAGGCTTTCCACCATCTTGCCGGCGCCGTCGCCGGTGATCGTGCTGAGCGCGGCCATGCCGCGCGCGTGGCGGTCATAGCCCGGTTTGGTCGCTTCAGCGGCGCTGAGCGTGCCGGTAACGCCGAGTAGCGCCACAAGCGCAAGCGACTGCAGGCGAGTCTTCAACATGAGGGTTCTCCTTGAACGATGGCTAACGGGATTTCAGGGTTTGGGCGCGTTAGGGGCGATATCCAGGTCCGACAGCGCGTGGCCCCAGTCGCGCTTGGCCGCGAGGTAGCGGCGATTCCATTCGCTCACGCCGGTGATGTGGCGCACCGGCGTGATGTCGGTCAGCCCGAAGGCGTTGAGGTCGCGAATCTTTTTCGGATTGTTGGTCAGCAGCCGAAACGGCGCCTGACCGACGAAGTGATGCAGCAGCGCGGCCGCGTCGGTGAAATCTCGGGAGTCGTCCGGCAAACCGAGGGTGCGGTTGGCCTCGTAGGTATTTTCCCCCGCATCCTGCAGGAGATAGGTGGCGGCCTTGGCCCACAGCCCGATGCCTCGTCCTTCATGTCCAGACATGTAAATCAGCATCCCGCCGCCCGGTTCTTGGTTGATGCGCTGGAGCGCGGCGGTGAACTGCGGGCCGCATTCGCAGCGCTGCGAACCAAACACATCGCCCGTAAGGCAGCTGGAATGCACGCGCACCAACGGGTTTTGCATCTGCGCAGGCTCCCCAATCATGAGCACGCTGTTCACCGCCAGACTGGAAGCCAGCGTGGCAAACAAATGCTGCCCGCCCTGTCGATTCAGATCGCGCGCCAGCTCTTCCACCTTGGCGAGTTCGGTACTGCGCACCGTGGCATACCACTGCGTCTTGATCTCCACCCCGTCGAGCTGCACGGGCAAGGGGATCGGGCCCAGCACATTGATCGCCAGCTCGCCTTCCGGCGGCGGCAGTTCGGCGCTGATGGACGCGCCCTGCGCGTTGATGCGAATGAGTTTGCCGTTGGCGATGAGTCGCTGGCGCACGGCGGGATTGAGATACGTGAACATGGGGGTCCTGCGCGGGTTCGGCTGCCTGCCGCCCGGTGATGGTTAGCGGATTATTGGTCCTGAGCGGCGACTGCCGCGACGCTCGCCTGTCGCGCCAGCCGTAAAAAGCTGAAGAGCTGGCGGGCATATTTAGGCGAACGCCCGGTGGCTTTATCTGTGCGGGCTTCAGCGGTGAGCGAACGCAGTTGGGTCATATCGATGCCCGGGCAGCGCGTTTGAATTTCCGCCATGCAGCCATCGTCGCCTGCCAGCAGGGCATCGCGCCAACGCTCTACTTCGTGCAGCAGCCGCACGTCCACCCGATGCGGCTCGCGCATCGCGGCCAGCGCATCGCGGATCGCAGTGTGATCGATGTCGGTCAGCAGATTCGCCAGATGGCGAAGGTGTCGCTGGAGGGCGCCATGCTTGAGCCGCCGCCCTTCGATGACCGCATCGCGAACGGATTCCTCGAGATTAAGTCGCTTGAGTTGACGATCGCCCAGACCAATCAACTCCTCGCCCAGCGCGCGGATTCCGTGATGTTCGCGTTTGAGCGCGGACTTGCTGATAAAGCCGTCGTCTTCCGGCATGAAGTTACTCATGAGCGGATCCCCCAATTGTCGTAGCGCCAGTGCGGGGCAGTGTTAAACATGGCGGCATGTTACGGGCGACGCCGCGAATGCGCGACCGGTGCAGCACGCTCACCACGTCAGGTCGTCGGGCACCGGATGTTCGAGGTAGGCCTCATCGACCACGGGCGGGGCATCGTCGTTCTGCATGATCAGGAAATTGGGCGCTACCGCCTGCACCGCCGCCGCGCCTTCCGGCGTCACCACCGCGTAGCGACTCCGCATCCGGACGATCGCAAGTTCACCGGCAGCCAGCGCGGCGCGCATCTCGGCGTTGACATAAATGCGTTTGACCGCCGCGCCATCAACAAAGTTGTAGGCCTCTTCGCCGTTGTTGTGAGGGCGTCGATGCGGTTCGATCAGTTGCGCGACCTGCGCTACCAGCGCTTTGCGCGCGGCGCGCGCTTCCCGCTCGGCGTTGAGGGCACGATCGCGCGCCAGTTTTTCGGCCTGCGCTTTTTCGGCCTGTGCGCGGGCGCTTTTTGCCCGCGCTTCGGCGGCGGCATCGGCCTTGTTGGGCGGTGTGCGGCGGTCTTCCTTCCGCTGCTGCTTGTGTGCTTCCTTGACTTCCTTTTCCTTGACCAGACCTGCTTTCAACAGTTGGTCCTGCAATGCATTGCGCATGAAAAGTGCTCCCCTCGTAGTGCTGCTGATCTAACGGGCAGCGACGGTAAGTCGCAAGCCCCCAGCTAGCGGAAATTCTGAATGTTCCGCTCGTGGCCGATGCCACAGCGGCGGATAACAACGTCCTGCCCGCAAAGGTCTGAAGCAGGGCGTATTGGCGAAAAATGCGGGGTCGTCAGCGGCATCATGCCAGCCCGGAATACCCACCAATGGCAGCGGGCGCAAATCTTTGGGATCTCGTAGCAAGCGACCTTCCGCAATCTCCAGCGCCATCGCGGCCACCCCCTCGGCCGCGTCCTGCCCGGATTCCAGAGACGCCACCAGGCATTTGGCGACCGGTAGCGCGTTGGGCATCAGGCATTGTTCCAGCAAGGCATGACCAAACACCACGATCGAATGACAGTCGGCCCAGTGCGCTGGCGAGAACAGGGCTGGCCAATCGTGGCTGTCCCATAAAGAGAGGCTCGCTCCTGTGCGTAACAACACAATCGCGCCGCCTTCGTCGAAATGCGTCAAGGCCGCCTGCCGCCGGGTGCGCGGTCCTGCGGCAGGCGCCGCAAACTCCTGGATATAGGCCGCGTTGACCGCGCATTTGAGGTCGAAGCGTTCAAACCACATCAAGGCGTTAAACAGGTCGTGCCAGTTCTCCAGTCGCGTGGCGATTTCACCGCGTGTGTAAATGCGCTGCTCGTAATGCAAGCCGTCGGCCGTGAGCGCCGGCGTTTGGGCCACGAATCGCAACGGCAGCCGGCTAAACCGGTGTAAAGGCGACGCCCAGTAGTGCGATAGCGCCTCGAGCGCGGGCCACTGCGGGCCTTCCAGCAACGGGCGATAGGCCGCAAAGGGCGCAAAGATGGGATGACTCAGGCGCGCCGCCGGCAGGGTGTCACGCGCGGGAGATTGAAATCGCATGTGGATCTTTTGGCCGGCAACAGCCTGCGGATCAGGGAATGACCGACGTAAACAAATACACCGCAAACAACACCAGATGCACGGCCCCCTGCATGATGGTCGTGCGGCCGGTGCCGAAGGACAGCGTTGCCACCATCAGGGACAGCATCAGCAAGACGGTCGATTTCTGATCGATGCCCAGCGCCAGCGGCCAGCCCTGCCACAGCGACACGGCGGCCACCACGGGAATGGTGAGCGCGATACTCGCCAGCGCCGACCCCAATGCGAGATTAAGGCTGGTTTGCAGGCGGTTATGGCGGGCGGCCGTAATCGCGGCGAGGCCTTCGGGCAGCAAGACGAACAGCGCGATGATGACGCCAACGAAAGCCTGTGGCGCGCCTATCGCCTCCACCGCAGACTCCAGCACTGGCGCAAGCGACTTCGCCAACAACACCACCGCGCCCAGCCCAATCACCATCAACACCCCGCTCAGCACGGCCGTGCGGGTTGACGGTGAGGCGTGAGGGACGTGGCCTGCGGCACCTGCGTCCACTGCTAAAAAGTAATCCCGGTGGCGCACGGTCTGCACCAGCACAAACGTGCCGTAAAGCGCCAACGACACCAGCGCGATGAACGCGAGTTGGCTAGCGCTGTAGAACGGGCCCGGCACGCTTTCCGTGTAGTTGGGCAGCACCAGGGTCAGGACCACGATCGCGGCCAGCGTCGTGAGCGAAGCGTTCACGCCATGCTGATGAAACGTCTGTTCGCGGTGGCGGGAAGCGCCTAGTAGCAGACACAGACCAATAATGCCGTTGAGGATAATCATCACCGCCGCAAACACGGTATCGCGCGCGAGTTCCGCACCACCGGCGCCGGCCGACATCATCATCGACACAATCAAGGCCACTTCGATGGTGGTGATGGCAACCGCGAGCAGCAGCGTGCCGAACGGTTCACCGACCCGATGCGCCACCACTTCTGCGTGATGCACCGCGGCCAGCACGGCCGCGAACAAGCCCACAAGCAGCACCCCGTAAAACCACGGACCGAGTGGCAGCTGGCCTGCGGCCAGAAGCAGCCAGCCCAGCACCGGGCTGGCAATGGTCCATCGCGGGAGATTAGCGCTCGCTTTCATCACCGGGGCACTCTTGGTCCGAAGTTATCAATAACGGGTCAGCTGGCGATGGTAACTGCGTTCCGGCGCGGCTCACCACCCCGATGACGCGGGAGTGCGACTCGCCGCGCGTGCCAAGCCCGAAGTGTTCGCGGATACTTCGCCTGTCAAATAAGGAAATCATGTGAGCAACAACGCCATTCAGGATGCATCGACGGCCAGCACAAACGACCAGACCTCTGTACTGGATGTGCTCCACACCCTGCCGGAACCGCTCTTCCTCACCGATCGGCAGTGGCGCATCACCCAGGCAAATGCCGCCAGCGGGCGCGCGTTCAATTTGGATCCCGCCGAATTGATCGGGATGCCGCTCTGGGAACTCTGGCCCGTGTCGAGCAGGGAAGCCGTGGCACAAGCGCTAGCGACAACCTCTGCCGAAGCGGTGTCAACGCTACAGGCAAACCCACTGCGGACCAGTGCCAGCGACTGGCGCCTGCGCGTTCAAGGACACAGCTGGGGTTGGTCGCTTCAACTCATAGAGTCCAGGGCCGTCACAGCATCGGAAGTCGATGGCACGCTGCTCAGCAAAGCCCTCGATCGCCTGAACGACATCGTGATCATCACCGATGCCGGTGGCGTCGACACTCCCTACCCTCGAATCGTCTATGTAAACGATGCGTTTGAACGGCGCACCGGTTTCACCCGCGAGGAAGCCATTGGCCAAACTCCCCGCATCCTGCAAGGCGCGCTTACCCAGCGCACGGCGTTGGACCTGATTCGTCGGGCTATGGATCAGTGGCAACCGGTGCGTTGCGAGCTCATCAACTACACCAAGGCGGGCACGCCCTTCTGGCTGGAACTCGATATTGTGCCGATGGCCGATGCCACCGGCTGGTACACCCACTGGGTTGCGATTGAACGGGATGCGACCGATCGCAAGTCGAAGGAAGAACTGGCGCAGCGCACGCAGCGCCTCGACGCGGTCGCGCAACTGAGCGCGGGTGTCGCCCACGATTTTAACAACGTGCTGACGGTGACTTTGGGCTACGCCGAATTACTGGTACAGCGATTGGCCGCCCAACCGTCGCTGCACGGCATGGCGAACGAAATTAGCCGGGCCGCTCGCCGGGGGTCTGAACTTACCAGCCGGCTACTGACCTTTGCCCAGCGGAATGCGTTGCGACCCGAACTGCAGGATGTCAATAAAACGGTTGATGCCATTCGCGAAGTGCTCAGACGCACGCTAGACGCCCGCATCGTGATCGACATCGAGCAGGAGCCCGCCCTGTGGCCCACGCTGGTCGACTCCTCCCAACTGGAAAACACGCTGCTCTATCTTGCCCTCAACGCGCGAGATGCCATGCCGAAGGGTGGCCAACTGCGGATTGAAACCGCCAACGTGACGCTAAGCCACGAGCAGTTCCCCCACGAACTCGAGGCGGTTTCAGGCGACTTCGTGATGCTGAGCGTGACCGACACCGGCTGCGGTATCGCCGCCGAGCACCTCAATCAGGTATTCGAGCCCTTCTACACCACCAAGGCCAAAGGCACGGGGGCGGGCATG
>CANFVX010000002.1 GCA_947450495.1 Gammaproteobacteria bacterium | reverse complement strand
TGACTTGGCCGTGCACGAGCCGGAAGCCTTCGCGGTTCTTGCGGAGCAGGCGAAAGCGGCGCTTGCTGCCTGAAGTAGCGACTTACTCAATTTTGATGAACTGAAACGGGGTCACTGCGACCCCGTTTCGCTTTTCGACGATTGCTCAGTGAAAAAACAATGATTGTCGCTCGCACCATGATGGAAGACGGCCTGCCGGAGATTGCTGCCGCTGCCGACCTTTCCCAGTTGGACGCAATCAGGGTTAAGTACCTTGGTAAAAAGGGCTTGTTGACCGATGCCCTGAAATCGCTCGGCCAACTCCCCGACGCAGAGCGTAGAACCGCCGGTAGCGCTCTCAACGAAACTCGCGACGCGCTCAATGCCGCGCTCGGTGCGCGCAAGCAGCGGCTTGAGCAACTTGAGCTCGAAAACAATCTTGCCGCCAGCACGATTGACGTCACGCTTCCCGGACGCGGCACGGTCCCGGGTGGCCGACACCCGGTGACCCTTGCGCTACAGCGCATCGAGGGACTGTTTCGGCGGGCGGGCTTTCAGGTGGTGACCGGCCCTGAGATCGAAAACGACTTCAATAATTTCGAAGCGCTTAATATTCCCAGCCATCACCCGGCTCGTGCGATGCACGACACGTTCTATTTTCCTGACGGCCTCTTGCTCCGGACGCACACCTCACCCGTTCAGATTCGAACGATGCTGACGCAGAAGCCGCCGTTGCGGATCATCGCGCCAGGGCGAGTCTATCGCTGTGATTACGACCAAACCCACTCACCCATGTTTCATCAGGTCGAGGGCTTGCTGGTTGATGAGTCCACCACCATGAGTGAACTCAAAGGCCTGCTGCACGAGTTCCTGCGCAATTTCTTCGAACAGGATTCCCTGGAAGTGCGGTTCCGGCCGTCTTATTTCCCGTTCACCGAACCGTCGGCCGAGGTCGACATTCGCCTTGCATCCGCCCATGGCGTGTCCGATTGGCTTGAGGTTCTGGGCTGCGGCATGGTGCATCCGAACGTGCTTGCGAATGTTGGAATAGACCCGGAGCGCTATCAGGGACTCGCCTTCGGTTTGGGGGTTGAGCGCATGGCGATGCTGCGCTACGGGGTTAACGATCTGCGCCTGTTCTACGAAAACGACCTCAGCTTCCTCAAGCAGTTCGCCTGAGCTTATTGCGAAACTCCCATGAAATTTACCCGAGAATGGTTGAACGACTGGATCGCGCTGGATTTGAATGCCGAGCAGTTGGCCGCGCGTTTGACCATGGCCGGGCTCGAAATAGACGACGTGTCGCCGGTCGCGGCTAATGTTCAGGCGCTGGTCGCGCGCGTCGAGGCGGTTGAGCCTCATCCCCAAGCTAATAATCTCAAACTCTGCCAGGTCTCTCTGGGCGATAATCCCACGGTTACCGTGGTGTGCGGCGCACCGAATGTCACGGCCGGTAAGACCTATCCGTACCTGCCGCCAGGCACTACCTTGCCAAGCGGAAAGCGCATCGAAACCGCCGAAATCCGGGGCATTGTCTCGGAGGGCATGCTGTGTTCGGCGGCTGAACTAGGCATCAGTGACGATGCTGCCGGCTTGCTTGAATTGCCAACGGACGCGCCCTTAGGGGCGCGCCTCGATGAGTTCCTTAAACTCGATGATCTGATTTTTGAAGTCGGCCTTACGCCCAATCGCGGCGACTGCTTGTCGTTGTTGGGCATTGCACGCGAACTCTCGGTGCTCTGTGAGCGTTCATTAAACGACCGGCCAGTCGCAATCGTGCCTGCGCTGACCGACTCCCGCCGCACCGTTTCGCTTAGCGCGCCCACGCACTGCTCGCGATACAGTGGTCGGGTCGTTCAAGGCGTGTCGGTTTCAACGCCAACGCCACTCTGGATGATGGAGCGGCTGCGTCGTTGTGGTGTGCGTTCGATCAATATTGTGGTTGACGTTACCAACTACGTCATGCTCGAACTCGGCCAGCCGATGCACGCTTTCGATCTTGAAAAACTTACCGGTGGTGTAACCGTTCGTTTGGCGAACCAAGGCGAGCAGGTGCATCTGCTGGATGACACAGCGCTCGAATTAGATACGTCATCTTTAGTCATCGCGGACGAAAACGGACCGGTCGCGCTCGCCGGTGTGATGGGCGGTCTGGACAGTAGCGTGACCGATGACACGCGCGACATCTTCTTCGAAAGTGCGTTTTTTGACCCGATCTGCCTTGCCCGCACTGCCCGCCGCTTCAATCTGCACACTGATGCTGCGCATCGTTTCGAGCGGGGCGTGGATCCGGCGGGGCAGGTGCGAGCGATTGAACGCGCCACCGAGCTGCTGGTCGCGCTGGCAGGCGGCCAGCCGGGCCCGGTGATTGACGTTGTGGCGCCTAGCCATAAGGCCGTAGGCGAAACCATGACCTTTAGACCGGCCAGAATTCAAGGCCTGCTTGGTATGACGGTTCCAGAACCGGCAATCCGGCAAATTTTTGAGCGACTTGGCATGAACGTGACTGACCAAGCCTTGCCTTGGCGGGTGGCGGCACCCTCGTGGCGCTTTGACATCACGCGCGAAGTCGATCTCATTGAAGAAGTCGCGCGCATTGTGGGATACGACCAGTTGCCCGTGGCTTTGCCCAGGCTGGGACTGGAGCTCGCGCTCCCCTCAAAGGCGGATCGCGTTGATGACGCCCGTCACGCGCTGGTAGACCGCGGTTTCTTCGAAGCTATCACCTACAGCTTTATCGCTGAATCCCTGGTCGCCGCCTTTGCGCCCACGCAGTTGCCGATTCAACTCGCGAACCCGATTGCCAAAGATCTCGCGGTGATGCGTCCCAGCCTCTTGCCGGGCCTCCTAAGCTCGCTACGCGCCAACCGCAATCGCCAGCAGACCGACATCCGCCTGTTTGAATCCGGCATGCGTTTCCTGCGCGATGGCGATGAGCTGGTGCAGGAAACCGCGCTCGCCGCAGTGGCGACCGGCCGCGCGTTGCCCGAGCAGTGGGGCAGCGATGGTCGTCACTATGATTTTTACGACCTCAAGCAAGATTTGATAGCAGTATTCCGCGCGCTGCGTCAGCCCAGCGTTGAGTTCGTGCCCGGGACTCATCCGGCGCTTCATCCCGGTCAGACCGCCCGCATTGTTCAAAACGGCGTCACGCTCGGCTTTATCGGTACGGTTCACCCCGCCATCTGTAAGCAGATGGAGATCGATGTCGCGCCTGTGGTCTTCGAAATTAACCTTGAAGCCACGCAGGACCCGGTGACACCGGCCTTTACCCCCCTGTCGCGGTTCCCCTCGGTGCGGCGTGATATTGCCGTCATCGTGGACGCCGCGGTGTCTGCCCGGCAGGTGCTGGAAGTCGCTGGCGCCGTCGCTGGCCCCCATCTCCGCGACTTGCAGTTGTTTGATGTTTATCAGGGGCAAGGCATTGATTCGGGCAAAAAAAGTCTCGCGCTAGGCTTGCTTTTCCAAGCCTCATCCAGCACTCTAAAAGAAGAAGAGGTTGAGCATCAGATGGCCGTTATCGTGACGGCATTGGCCCGTGAAGTCGGGGGAGTCTTGAGGAGATAGCCATGGCACTGACGAAAGCGGATATGGCGGAACGTCTTTTTGATGACCTTGGTTTGAACAAGCGCGAAGCCAAAGAACTGGTTGAAGCCTTTTTTGAAGAAATCCGTTTTTCCCTGGAGCAGGGGCAACAGGTAAAGCTGTCGGGCTTCGGCAACTTTGACCTCCGGAACAAAAACCAACGGCCAGGCCGAAATCCGAAGACCGGTGAGGAAATCCCCATTTCCGCCCGGCGGGTTGTCACTTTCAGACCAGGCCAAAAACTAAAAGCTCGAGTCGAAGCGTATGCTGGAAATATCGAACAATAACGAACTGCCCGTTATTCCCGGCAAGCGCTACTTCACCATTGGTGAAGTCAGCGAGCTTTGTGCTGTAAAACCGCACGTCTTGCGCTATTGGGAGCAGGAGTTCCCGCAGCTCAAACCGATCAAGCGTCGGGGTAATCGGCGGTACTACCAGCGTCAGGATGTGATTCTTATCCGTCAAATCCGTAGCCTGTTGTACGACCATGGGTTTACCATTGGCGGTGCCCGCCAGCGACTGTCTGGCGATGAGGTGAAAGCCGATTCGAGCATGAGCCAGCAAATCGTGCGTCAGTTAAGAATCGAGCTTGAAGAGGTATTGGACATCCTTCGCCGTTAAGTCCATCAAGCGCCCAAAAGCGAAACCGTGGCGGGCGCTTCAATCACAAACTACTTACTGAATTGCTGGCGCTCTGCTCCAGAGAGCGTCTTAAGAATTGTCTGTCGTCGGGGCGTAGCGCAGCCTGGTAGCGCACCGCAATGGGGTTGCGGGGGTCGCGAGTTCGAATCTCGCCGCCCCGACCAATCAGACACTCCTCTCGCCGGCGCGTAGTCCCCCATGACTCGCGCCCCAATCAGAAATCTCCTTGTCTTGCTCCTGACCATGGGCGCGCTTGCGGCCTGCAGTGAGGCCGGCGACCCGCGCCGCGCTTTCGACGGCGGTGACTTCCCAAAGTCCTATCGACTGGCGAAAGACGCTGCGATAGCCGGCGATCCGAAGGCCATGAACCTGCTCGGCGTGCACTACTATCTCGGCGTTGGCGTGAGTCGCGACTTCGCCGCCGCCCGCCGTTGGTTTGAGTCCGCCGCGCGAAACAACAATGCTGACGCCCAGTGCAATCTGGCGATGCTGTATTTGCGGGGCCTCGGCGGCGCACAGGATTTCATGTGGGCTTATGCCTGGTTCGAACGCGCGGTGGCTTCCGGGAACACCAGGGCGCAGTCCTACATGGCCACCATGGGCGACACCTTGACGCCCAATCAGATCGCAAAAGGCCGGCTTAGCCTGCAGAAGCTTCTGGCTCGTTAAGCCTCCGACCTGCACTGGCTCATCTTCTCGCGCATTCCTTCAACATTCCCGCAATGCCGCGTCCGTTATACTCCCGGCACTGACAGGCAACGGCGGCTGAGCAACTTATGTGTGGAATCGTTGGCGCGGTAGCGCAAAGATTTGTAAGTCCTATTCTTCTCGAGGGACTCAAGCGCCTTGAGTACCGCGGCTACGATTCCGCCGGCATCGCGGTGGTGGGGGCCCACACCACAATCGAGCGCGTGCGGGTGCAAGGCAAAGTTGCGGGGCTGGAGCGTGAGATGCTCACCACGCCTCTGGACGGCACGCTCGGCATTGCCCATACGCGTTGGGCGACTCATGGCGAACCCAGTACCCGCAACGCGCATCCGCATGTGGCGCGAGATCGGGTGGCGCTGGTGCACAACGGCATTATCGAGAATCACGCCAAGCTCCGGGCGGATTTAACTGCCGCCGGCTACGAATTCCACTCCGACACCGACACCGAAGTCGCGGTCAACCAGATTCACGTTTTTCTTGATGCCGGCAAGGATCTGCTGAGCGCGGTGCAGGCCACCGCGAAAATGCTGGAAGGGGCTTTTGCGTTTGGGGTGATTTCTAAAGATGAGCCCGAGCGCCTCATCGCGAGCCGTTGCGGCGGCCCGCTGGTGATTGGGCTTGGTATTGGTGAGAACTTCATTGCTTCCGATGTCTTTGCGCTATTACCCGTCACGCAGCGCTTCATCTTTCTGGAGGATGGCGACACCGCCGAAATTACCCGGCACAAGGTCACTATCTACGATGCCGACGGTCAGGTCGTGACCCGTCCCGAAAGCATCTCCAACCTCAGCGCGGACGCGGTCGAGAAGGCCGGCTATCGACATTTCATGCTGAAGGAAATCTTTACTCAGGCCAGAGCCGTGGCCGAAACCCTGGAAGGTCGAATCGTCAACGGCCGACTGGCCCACGACCTTCTGGGGCCGCAGGCGGCGTCCATGCTGGCAGCGGTGCGTGAGGTCAATATCGTGGCCTGCGGCACGAGTTTTCATGCCGGCACCGTGGCCAAATACTGGCTGGAAGACCTTGCAGGCATTCCCTGCACTGTCGAAGTAGCCAGCGAATTCCGTTACCGCAATCCCGTGGTGCGTCCCAACACCCTGTTTGTGACGATCTCCCAGTCTGGTGAAACCGCCGACACGCTCGCTGCGCTCCGCGAAGCCAGAAGTCGCGGTTTCGCGCACGCACTCGCCATTTGCAATGTGCCCGAAAGCTCGCTTACGCGGGAATCCGAACTGGTCTTGATGACGCGCGCGGGGCCAGAAATTGGTGTGGCCTCCACCAAGGCCTTCACCACCCAGCTGGTGGCCTTGATGCTGCTCACGATCGCGCTGGGCAGACGTCACGGCATGAGCGAGGCTACCGAACTCGAGTTGGTGGCCGCGCTCGAAAGTCTGCCCGGAAAAATCAACGCGGTGCTCGAACTAAACGACGGGATTGCCGCGCTCGCCGAGCACTTCGTCAACAAGCAACACGCCCTGTATCTGGGGCGCGGCACCATGTTCCCCATCGCGATGGAAGGTGCGCTCAAGCTCAAGGAGATTTCCTATATCCACGCCGAAGCGTATCCGGCCGGTGAGTTGAAGCACGGGCCTTTGGCCCTGGTCGACGATGAAATGCCGGTGATCGCGGTGGCCCCGCGCAACGATCTGCTCGAGAAGCTGAAATCCAACCTCGAAGAAGTGCGCGCGCGTGGCGGTCAGCTGTATATCTTTGCCGACAGTCAGGCCACCGTGTCCACGCACCCCGCGATCCATGTCACGAGCCTGCCGGCCGTGCACGAGGCCATCGCGCCGGTGGTCTACACCGTGCCGCTGCAATTGCTGGCCTATCACGTGGCGGTGCTAAAAGGCGCCGACGTCGACCAGCCGCGTAACCTCGCCAAGTCCGTTACCGTCGAATAGTCATTCAGCCCGAGCGACGCGCGCCTGCCACCAGGTGCGCGCCGTACTTTCTCAGACGTAGTCGCCCCATCGCGCGCCATCGTTTGTTCCCCTGAAACCCGCACCCTAAACATGACTTCGCGCATAGGGCGCCAGTCTGGCCCTGTGCATCATCCCTCTCACGAAAAATTAATCCACGCCCTCAGGGCGCGTGAAAGGGTGGGAACGGATGCTCAGAATTTTTCGACACTATGTGCCCCGGCTGCTACTGGTCACCGTCACTGCGGAAGCGCTGATCTTGTTGGTGTCCTTGCTGGTCACCGGATTGTTTGCGCTGTTGGCCAGCAATGGCCTGCCGCGAGGCGAGGCGGGCGCGTTGTCCAGCCTGATCCCTTCGGCGATGGGTTTCACGCTGGCGATGTTAACGGGCCTGTTGGCCACCGGCTGTTATCAACGAGACCCGCGCGATCTGCCGGCCCAGACCACAGCTCGCCTGATCATTGGCTTTCTCATCGGTCTGGCGCTGATTGCTTGCATTCGTCCTGGCGTCCCGAGTTTTCTGCCTGAGCGGCGGCTTCTGCTGCCTGCGGCCCTGTTGGCCTTCATCGGCTTGCTCAGCGCCAGGCTGGTCTTTAGCCGGAGCACGGAGTCTCACCTGCGTCGCCGGGTGCTGGTGCTGGGAGTTGGGGAACGGGCGAAGCGCCTTGAAGGCCTGCGGCGCGCCAGCGACCGCATCGGCATTGTCATCGTCGGCTTCGTGGATGTCGGCGCAGGCCCTGCGGTCATCGACCCCGCGCGCACCATTGTCTCCACCGGCGCCTTACCGGAGTTGGTCAAACGCTTCGACGTTGACGAGCTCGTCGTCGCGCTGGATGACCGACGTAGCCAGCTGCCGGAGGCGGAACTGCTCCAGTGCAAGATGAGCGGCATACGGGTGCTCGACGATTCGCAGTTTCTTGAACAACAGCAGGTTCGGATCAGTCTTGATGGCATCAAGGCCGGCGATTTTATTTTTGCCGATGGCTATACCGGTGCTGTGTTGCTGCAGGGGTCAAAGCGCCTGCTTGATGTGAGCATCGCCTTGCTCATGCTCTGTGTCGGTTTACCCATCATGGTCATTGTGGCGCTGGCGATCTTTCTGGAAAGCGGCTTCCCGGTGATTTACGTCCAGGAGCGGGTGGGGCTCCACGGCAAGCCATTTCAGCTCTATAAATTTCGCAGCATGCGGCAAAACGCCGAAGTCGACGGCAAGGCGGTATGGGCCACTCAGGCTGACCAACGCGTAACCCGTCTCGGACGCTTCCTGCGCCAAACCCGCCTCGATGAGCTGCCGCAATTGTTCAACGTGCTCCTGGGGGATATGAGTCTCGTTGGGCCGCGTCCAGAGCGCCCGGCGTTTGTCAGCGCATTGGAGCAGGAGATTCCGTTCTACGCCCTGCGGCATCAGGTGAAGCCCGGCATCACGGGCTGGGCGCAGATTTGCTTTCCCTACGGCGCCTCCAGCGAAGACGCACGTCAAAAGCTGCAATACGACCTCTACTACCTCAAGAACTACAGCCTGTTTCTCGACCTGAATATTCTCTGTCTGACCCTACAGGTGGTGCTGTGGGGTAAAGGCGCCCGATGACGCTGCCCGATCTGGTGTCCCTGTTTGGCGCGGTCGGGGTCCTCGCGTTTGGCGCGCTCTGTCTCTTGCTGCTGACCGTGCTCCGGGGTTCGAGGCTCAACGGCGCGCTCATCCCTGCCGCCGCCGCGACGGCCTGCTGGCTGCTCGTGCAGACCTGCGCGCCTTATGACGACGGCGCACTCAAGCTGGCGGTGGTGCTGCAATGGCTTGAACTGTTGCGCGACCTGCTGTGGTTCCGGGTGCTCGTTGCGGCCTTGGAACAGACGGGCGCCAGCGCGGGTTTCGAATCCTTTCTGCAAGGCCTGAGTCGCAGCTTCAGCCTGATCGTAGGCCTGCTGTGCGGCTTGCTCGCGCTGGCGCTGAGCTCATGGTCACCCTTGGGGCCGGGCGTTGCGGGCATTGTGCGTGTGGGGTTTCTGTTGCAGTCGGTGTTGGGGCTGGTGCTCATCGAGCAGCTCTATCGCAACACTCGCGATGAGTCCCGCTGGTCGGTAAAGCATCTGGGCTTCGGTCTCGGCTCCGTGCTGCTGTATGACTTTGCGCTGTATGCCGACGGCCTGCTGTTTGGCCAGATCGACCCCGACTGGTGGACCGCCAGAAGCATCGTGAACGCTTTTGCGGTGCCGCTGATTGCGATCAGCGCCATGCGGTGTCGTCATCTGACGCAGGCGCCTCGGCTTTCCCGACAGGCCGCGCTGCACGTCACGGTGATGTCGGCCGCCGGCCTTTATCTGCTGTTCATGGCGATCGCCGGCTATTACGTCAAAGTATTCGGCGGTAGTTGGGGCGGGGCGCTGCGAATTGTATTGAGCTCCCTCGCACTGTTGGTGATGGTCTCGCTGCTGGCCTCCGCCAGCCTGCGCTCAGGTGTGAAGGATTTTCTCGCGCGGCACTTCTATCCGCATCGACACGACTATCAATCTGCGTGGATGTCGTTCACCGCAAGGCTCGCGCAGCTTGATCAGAATCCGCTCGATTTTCGCCAGAATTTGCTGAGGGCCTTTGCCGATGTGATGGACAGCACGGGCGCCGTGCTGTGGCAGAAGGGGCCTGCGGGCAATTTTTTAAGCGTGGCCCAGTGGGTGATCGCCGCCCCGCGCGACGCCGAATTGGCGGAAGACCATCCCTTGCTGAAGCGCTTTGCCAACGATGACGGCGCCTTGGAACTGCGGGCAGAAGCGGCCAGAAGCACGCTGGACGCGGAGAATCTGTTGCCCGGCTGGTTACTGGAGATGCCGCGGGCCTGGGCACTGGTGCCCCTCATTCACCAGAACGAGTTACTCGCGCTGATGCTGCTGGGTGATCGCCGATCGGAATCGGGCATGACCCCTGAGGATCGCGGACTGCTGCGCACGATGAGTCGTCAGGCGGCCGGCTATCTCGCCTTGCTCCGCGCCTCCGATGCGCTGGCGGAGGCCCGGCAGTTCGACGCTTTTAACCGGCTTTCGGCCTTTCTCGTGCATGACCTCAAGAACGTTCTGGCCCAACTGATGCTGGTCAATCGCAACGCCGAGCGCCATCGCCACAATCAGGACTTCGTGGACGACGCCCTGCGCACCGTACAAGACGCCACCACCAAGCTCTCCCGCGTGCTGAGCGCGTTTCGTCAGGTGCCGGAGAGCTTTCAAACGGAAGTCTGCGATTTGGTGTCGGTCACGCGCTCGGCCGTGGAGCAAGTCAAAGCGCGACTACCGCAGCCCCAATTCATCACCCATGCGCAGGCGCTGCCCGTCCACGGCGCGGCGGAACGGCTCACCGCCGTGCTGGAGCACCTGCTGCAAAACGCGCAGGACGCGACGCCCGCTACCGGGTCGATTCGGGTGGAACTTTCTCGCAGCGACGACCGCGCCGTGATTCGCATTGAGGACACCGGTTGCGGGATGAGCGAAGCGTTCGTGCAGGAGCAGTTGTTCAAACCGTTTGCGACCACCAAAGGAAAAGCAGGCATGGGGATGGGGGTTTACGAAAGTCTGCACGTGGTGCGCGCGGCGGGCGGGAAGTTGTCGGTGGTGAGCGCGCCGGGGGCCGGTACCACTTTCCGGATCAGCCTGCCGCTCGATCGAGCGCACGCTTTGCCGCCGGCGGTGGCGCACGCATGACGCCGCCACGACTCCTGCTGGTTGACGACGATCCGGGCGTGCTCACCCAACTCAAGTGGGCCTTGTCGGAATACGAACTGTCGCTCGCGACCGACCGCGCCTCGGCGCTGGACGCTGTGCGCCGTTGGCAGCCGCCGGTGGTGACGCTGGATTTGGGCTTGCCGCCGGACCCGGCCAATGCCTCGGAAGGTCTGCTCGCCCTGTCCGAAATTCTCCGCGCGGCGCCCAGCACCAAGGTCATTGTGGTGACCGGCAACGATGATCGCGAAGTCGCCATCCGGGCGGTGGCGCTGGGCGCTTACGACTTTTATGAGAAGCCGGTAGATCCGGACGTACTGCGGCTGATCATCGCCCGCGCGCAGCGTCTTGCCGCGCTCGAAAGCGAAAACCAGCAGCTCATCGCCGCGCAGCGGAATGCCTGCACCGGGCTTATCGCCGCCAGCGCTTCGATGCTTGAAGTCTGCCGCCGCATCGAGCGGCTGGCGCCCACCAGCGCCACCGTCCTGCTGCAAGGAGAGAGCGGCACCGGCAAGGAAGTGCTGGCGCGCGCCATCCACGAACAAAGCCCGCGCCACGCGCAGGCCTTCGTGGCGATTAACTGCGCCGCGATCCCCGAACAACTGCTGGAAAGCGAACTGTTTGGCTACGAGCGCGGCGCGTTTACCGGCGCCGTGCGACAAACCCGCGGCAAGCTCGAGTACGCCGACGGCGGCACGCTCTTTCTCGACGAAATGGGCGATTTGCCCTTGAGTCTGCAGGCCAAGCTGTTGCGCTTCATGCAGGAGCGCGTGATCGAACGCGTGGGGGGACGTGAGGAAATTGCGGTGGATACGCGGGTTATCTGCGCCACCCACAAAGACCTCCGCACGCTCATGGCCGAGCGCCTGTTTCGCGAAGATCTCTACTACCGCGTGAGCGAATTATCCATCGCGATTCCGCCGCTGCGGGCGCGTCCCGGCGACGCAATCCTCATCGCGCGCGCCTTGCTCAGCCGCTTCCGTGAACTTTATGGCGCGCAGGTGCGGGACTTCAGTCCTTCAGCCCTCGCTGCCATCGAAGCCCATGACTGGCCGGGTAACGTGCGGGAACTCGAGAACCGGGTGAAACGCGCCGTGATCATGGCCGACCATCTCGTGATCGAGGCGGCGGATCTCGAACTCGAGTTGCCCGTGGCGAATGGCTTCAGGACCTTGCGCGAAGTGCGAGACGAAGCCGAGGCGGGCGCGATTCAGTTAGCACTGGCCGCGAGCCATGGACAGATCGGCAAGGCAGCCGATGTGCTTGGGGTGAGTCGCCCCACGGTTTATCACCTCATCAAGAAATACGGCCTGCATTGACGCGATGGCCGTGAGGAACCAGGGATGGTTGAAGGGGTCTGCGATTTCCCACGCTATTTCGAAGTGGTAGAAGCCACGACGCCTGAATTGCGCAATGAAGTCTTTCGCTTGCGCTATCAGGTCTACGCGCAGGAATTGGGCTGGGAGCCGACGGCGGTGGGCAATTTCGCCGAAGAGTCGGACAGCTTCGATCGCCGCGCGATATTTGTCCTCTTGCGGCACCGGGCAAGCGCGCGCTTCATCGGCTGCCTGCGTCTGGTGCTGGCCGACCCTCTCGATCCCTTACAAGCGTTTCCGTTTGAGCCTCTTGCGCCGGCCGCAGCCGAGGCCATGCGTCAGCACCACGGTGCCCTGTGGCGCAAGACCTCGGCGGAAATCTCCCGCGTTGCGGTCATTGGCGAATTTCGCCGACGCGGGAAAGAAAAGCTGTCGCCGGTCAGCGAGTCGAACGGTGACCATCCGAATCTGAGCGTTGAACGACGCGGCTTCCCCCATATTGCCGCAGGCTTGTATGTCGGTGCTGCCGCGCTCGCGCTAGGGCGCCAGGTGGAACGGGTATTCGCTTTGATGGAGCCCCGTTTGGCGCGTCGCCTCCGCGCCTACGGGATCCTGTTTGAACAAATCGGTGCGCCCGTTGAGCATCACGGCCAGCGCATCCCTTATCGCCTGGAGGGCTCGGAGTTCGAGCAGGGATTATCGGACGACCTCATCGGCCTGCTCTACATCATCAAGCGCAACCTCGCGGGAAGCCCGACCTGAGCGACGCTATTTCACCACCACGGTGGGCGCGGCGCCGGTATCCGGACGCCACTTCTGCCAGGTCTTGTGGAGGGCGTGCGGGACCAGACGCCGCAGCGGCATTTTCAGCAGATGGGTGCGCACGCTCAGCACGCGATGCGCGATGCGCGACATCCGCGCCGGCGGCAAGGCCGGCACCACCAGCTGGTTCATCAACTGCGCAAGCAAGGCCACCGGCGTGAGCCCGCGATCGGCCTGTCGGAGTTCGCGTTTGACGAACGCCGGCACGGCCAACTCGAAATGTCCTTCAGCCTGACTCAACGCAATTCGCAGGGCGCGCACGGCGCGTAGTCTCAAAGCGCGGTCAACCAGCGAGATCCAGAACGCATCGCCTGACTGCAAAACGAAGTGGGTCATGAGTTCGTAGACGTCCAGCACATCGCGCAAGCAGTGCTGCAGGTCGCCCGCATGAAACCCGTGAAGCACGCTGTGCAGCACGAGATCGGCCGGGGCGAGCACGCAGGTCTCGCCGCTGGCGGCCACCCGGCGGCTCAGCAATTCGCCGCCATCGGGATGCAGCGGATCGGTCAGGGGCAGGAGGGTGTGATGAACATCAAGCGTGGTGCCACGGGTGCCGTGTTGCAAAGGAGGGAGTTCGTGCATCCATTCGCGGTAGTACCGATCGTCATAAGCATCGTGAGGGGTGTCGTGCCAGCCTTGCTGGTGCAGAAGACGCTCCACCCGGGCGAGCTCCGCGTGAGGCACCAGCACATCCACATCCGCCAACAGGCGACCGCGCGCGCTTGGCAGATCGGCCGCGAGGTACGCCGCGCCTTTGAGCAATGCCCACGGGATGCCGGTGGGATTGAGCACTCTGCTCAGACGGTCGATTTCCCAGCGTGCGCGGCGCTCGTGCGCGCTGGCCACGCAATGGTCAGACCACAGATGACGGCGCACCGGAGTAGGCACCTGCGGCAACCAATCCAGTGCTTCCAGTTGGGCGTGCCACCGTCCGGAAACGGCGTGCAGGCGGCCCAGTGCCAGCAAGTGTTGCCAGGCGCGTTGGTCGTGGTTGGCGAGCAGTGCGGGCTGGCGCAGCGCCAGCAGAAATTGTTTGCGCAAGGGATCCCTCCAGTTCAGTTGGCGACGGCGTGGCGTGGTCGGCATTCAAGCGCCGCTACAGCGGCCCGCTGGCGTCGCGCAAGGAAATCATTGTTGCGAGTCACGCCACTTGGCATGGCGCAAGAAAACCCCGAATCCTCTTCTTACCCTTTGGAGTGGTGCTGATGGATAAGCCAACGACTCAGCCCAATGAACGTCGTCGACGTTTTCTCAAAGGCACGACGCTGGCCTTGCCGGCGGTGATGACTTTGGGCAGCACTGCCGCACAGGCGGCGGCGCGCACCAGTCTCGCCTGCGGCCAGCCGCCGAGTGAGCGACCGTGTCGGCCTCTCGCGTTTGCAAAGGACGAGTTCTTCCGCGAGCGTGTGGCGTGCTACGACCAACTCATTGCGCAGAAAGACCGGCGCGGCCAGATTGCCGGCTATAGCGCCTCAGGCGTCGCGCAATATTTCGAAGGGATCGGGAGCCGCGACCAGCAAGCGTGCTGGCGCTACGTTGCGACCGGTGAACCCGTCGGCGATGCCGAAATTCCGTTCATCAACGCGCCGGGCAACAGCCGCTCGCTGGATCTCAAGCGCAGCTTGTCCGCCAAGCCTTGTCGCGAAGGGCTGGCGATCGTGCATTTCAGCGCGCGGGACGGCTCGGTGCTGGCCGTGGGCGAGCCGCGCACGCCGCCGGATGCGCTGGTCACCAGCCTCAGTGGTGCGTGCCTCAAATCGCTCTGGGGCAGGGCCGGCTAAATGCGAGAGTCTCCCGCACATGAACCCCGCTGGCGGGCGGATCCGGCGGCAGACCTGCTCTGGCAGCGGTGGGAAGAAGCGTATTTCGCTTTTGATATGCGCTCCGGGCAGACGCATTTTTTGAATCAGGCCGCCGTGAGCGTGTTAGCGGCGCTCGCGGCGGGGCCGCAGTCGCTGGATGCGATCGAGGACGCGCTGCTGCGACAGCATGGCGCGGAGCCGGATAGTGCGACCCGTGAGGCGATCGCGGACACGCTGCGCGTGATGAGCAGTCTGGGTCTCGTCGAGCCGATCCCGTCACGATGAGTGCGCCCATGCCCACGCTCAAGCGGCTCTCCTTCAGCGAACTGCACGCCCGTTGCGCGGACGGGCTCAATCTCAGGCTAGGGCCCTTTGTGATGCGCCTTGTGGGCCGCGATAGACGACTCGCGCAATGCCTCTACGATTACTATCCCGACTACCCCCTCGCGCCGGATGACAGCTTCGCCGACGGCGAGATCCGCTTGCTCGGGCAGAGTCTGGTCGCGCGCGCGTTGCGACGACCGCTCTGCCTCGGGCTGGAAGACGGCGTGCCCTTTACCGAGTGCGCGCCGGGTGCGCTGCTGGCGCATCTTGAGTGGGCCATCAACTGGTGTGTGGCGAGTCGCGCCCATCACTACCTGATGCTCCACGCCGCAGTGATCGAGCGCAACGGTCACGCGCTCTTGCTGCCCGGCCAACCGGGCGCGGGTAAAAGCACGCTCTGCGCCTGGCTCATCCATCGGGGCTGGCGCCTGTTGTCGGATGAATTCACGCTTATTCGCGATCGCGAATTGACCATCGACCCGCTGCCGCGCCTGATTCCGCTCAAAAACGAATCCATTGCGCTGATTCGGGAGCGCGTGCCCGCCGCCACTTTTGGCCCCTGCATTCCGGGCACCCGCAAAGGCACCGTCTCGCATCTCTCGCCGCCGCTCGATCATCTGCGCCGCATGGATCAGACCGCGCGCCCGCGCTGGGTGGTGTTTCCGCAGTACGACGCGGACGCGAGCCCCGAATTCAGCGCGCTGCATCCGGCGGAATGTTTTTCCCAGCTCACGCAGAACGCCTTCAATTACACCTTGCTGGGCCAGGAGGCCTTCGAACGCGCTGGCGCGCTGACTGACGCCGTCGACGCGTGGCGCCTGCGCTATTGCAATCTGCAACAGGCGGAGGCGCTGCTCAACGCGCTGACCGGCGGCAGCCCGACATGTTGATTGACTTACCTGAGGTATTGGCATGAAACGCTGCCGACGCTGTTTGCTCCCCGGGGCCGCGCCGGGCGCGGTGATTGACCGTCGCGGCGTGTGCGCTTATTGCCGCGAGTTCGCGCCCGCACTGCTGGAGACGGCCGAAATTCAGCGGCGGGGGTTTGCCGACGATCTGGCGGTCACCCTGGCCAGCACGCGCGGCACCGGACAATACGACGTGCTGGTGCCGTTCAGCGGTGGCAAAGACAGCGCGCTGCTGCTCTACAAGCTCAAGGTGGAGCATCGCCTGCGGGTGCTCGCCTTTACCGTGGATGTGAATCTGCCCGCGATTGCCTGGGACAACATTCGGCACACCCTGGCGCGACTGTCGATCGATCACATCAGCTATTCCCCGCCGGACGAGTTCTACCGTCGTCTGTTTGCCTATCTCTTGCGCCATCAGGAAGCGCGCGGCGCGGTCTACACCGTGTCTTATGTCTACGCTCCGTTGTTTGAGGGCGACGCCATCAGGCTCGCGCTGGAAAAAGACATTCCGCTGGTGATGGCGGGGTACTCGCCTGGTCAGCCGGAGCCCGAGCGCATGCGCTATGAGTTCTCACGCCAGCTGATTGAGCAGACCGACTGGACGCCCCCGCAGCTGCTGCGCAGTGGCTTGTTTGATGCGGCCGACCTCGCGCGGTTTTTCAATCCGCTCCAGTGGCCGCCGAACGTCCGCTTTCCTCGCTACCTCGCGCCGTTTCACGCCTGGCCTTACGACCAGGCGGCCGTGATGCGCGAGGTGGTGGCGCTGGGGCTGGTGAAGAGTGCGCGGCACGCGAGCCCGGTCTTCAGCAATTACCCCATCAACTGGCTGCTGATGTATTCCGATCTCAAACACTTTGGCTACAACCCTTATGCGCCGGAGTTCTCCGCGCTGATTCGGGAAGGCAAGGCGAGTCTCGCGCTGTGGCGCGTGATGGGACCGGTGGTCGACGCCATGGTGCGGTGGCGCGTGGGGCTGGGCTACAACGTGATTCAGCAAATGAACTGGCTGGGGCTGAGCGCTGAATCCTTGCGGATCACCGAAGCGCGCGGCGCCTACGATCCGGTACTCACGCCGTGATTACCGCCACGGGCAGCCACTGGACCTTGCCCGACTACTACCGTGAGCGCGCGCGCCGTACGCCGGACCTCATCGCTTTCCGCTATTGGCTGCAAGACGAATGGCTGGGCCTCACCTGGCTGGAGGTCCTGCATCGAGCAGAAGCGCTTGCCGCCGCGCTGGTGGCGGCCGGCCTGACGCCCGGCACGCGGCTCGGGATTCTGGCGCCGAACGATTTGCCCTGGGAACTCACGCAGGTGGCGGCACTCATGGCAGGGGCGGTCGTGGTGGGGCTGGACCCGCAGGATTCGGCCGAGAGGCTCGACGAGACGCTACTCGCGGCCGGCATTGGCATGCTTGCGGTGGTCGACAGCGCGAACTTTCTGCGGCTGCCCGCCGCATCCCGCGCGAACTTACGGGGGGTGATCTGTTTCTCGGATGAGGCGGCACCGGCGGGCGTCACGCAAGCCTGGTGGCGATGGTCGGCGTTGCTGGCAAGTCCGGGCGTCGCGCCGGCCGAAGGCCTTAACGCCAACGCGCCGGCGCTCATCGTGTTCACCTCCGGCAGCACCGGCCACCCGCGTGGCATTGTCTACACCCATGCGCAGTGTGCGGTGGCGGTGGACGCGATCCTTCACGCCTTTCCGCAGATTCATCCCGACGACCGACTGGTGTGCTGGCTGCCGTTGTCCGGACTCTTTCAGCGCGTGATCAACTTTTGCGCGGTGGCGGCAGGGGCCCAGAGCTGGTTGCTGTCCGAGCCCCGTCGCTTGCTCCAGATACTGCCCATCGCCCGGCCGCACTGGTTGATTGGCGTGCCGCGCTTCTACGAAAAACTGGCCCAGGGTCTTGCCCTTGCGGGCCGTGAGGGCTCGCCGCAGCAGCAACGGCTTGTGGCCTGGGCCGTTGATGTCGGGGCGCGCGTGGCGGCGTCAAACCGCGCGGGCGAGCCGCCAGGCGCCTGCCTGCGGTGTCAGCACTGGGCGGCAGATTGGCTGGTGCTGCGGCGCCTGCGGGCCGCGGTGGGCGGTGAGGTGCGCGCCATGCTCAGCGGCTCTGCGCCCTGTGGCCTGGCGGTGCTCGAACAATTGCAGGCGCTGGGATTGCCGGTGCTGGAAGCCTACGGCCTGAGCGAAAACATCGTGCCCGTGGCGCTGAACCGGCTGGATGACTATCAGGCGGGGACAGTAGGCCGTGTGCTCGCGCCTAACGCAATCACCATCGCCGACGACGGCGAAATACTGGTGCGCGGCCCCGGCGTTTTTCACGGCTATCTCAACGCTGCGAGCACGACGCCCGCCGTGGATGCCGAGGGCTACTTGCATACCGGCGATTTGGGGCAGCTCGACGCCCAGGGCTATCTGCGCATCGCAGGCCGAAAAAGCGAGATTTTTAAAACCTCGACCGGGCGCAAGATCGCGCCGGTGCTGTTGGAAAGCGTGTTGCAGCAGTTGCCCGGCGTTGACCATGTGGTGGTGTTCGGGGCGGGCCGCAAGGCGCCGGTGGCCCTGCTCACACTCGCCGATCCGCAGCCTGAAAACCTCACGAATGCCGCGGCCTTCCGGCAGCTTGCCGAACGACTGGCGGCGGCCGTGCCGGCCAGTCTCGCGGCGCTGCCCGGCTATTCGCACCCGGCGGGATTGCTGGTCTCGCTCACCCCGCTGACGGTCGCCAACCAAAGCCTCACGCCTTCCCTCAAGCTGCGCCGTTGGGCGCTGGAGGCGCGCTATCAACCCCTGCTCGATCGGCTTTACGCCGCGCTCGACGCCAGAGCAGGCGAGCGGTTTTGCGAAGCCCTCGCCCCGGATTTGCTGATGTTGGGACTTTAAGGACAGCGTATGGATTGCTACTTCGTCACGGGGGCTAGCGGCGTGGTGGGCGGCGCGCTGATCCCCGCCTTGCTCGGCCTGCCGGAGGTTGAAGTGGTGGTGCTGTTGAGAGCACGCAACGGGCATTCGATCGCCGACCGCTTCAACGCCCTCAAGCAGTTCTGGCGCGCCCATTATCTGCAGCTGCCGGCGGGGGCTTTGGAACATCGTTTGCGCGCGATGGCGGGCGACATCAGCGCCCCGGCGCTCGGTTTGAGCGCCGCCGATCAGCATGAGTTGGAGCAAGGCTGTACGCATATCGTGCATTGCGCCGCCAGCGTGCGCTTGAACCAGTCGCTCGCCATCGCGCGCGAAACCACGGTCGTCCCCACCGCCACCCTGATTGCACTCGCCCGGCGTTGCGTGGGATTCCGCAAACTGGAGGCGGTCTCGACGGTGGGGGTAGGGGGACGCTGGCAGGGTCCGCTGCCGGAGCGCTGGCTGGATGAGCCGCGCGCGTTTCACAACACCTATGAGGAAGCCAAAGCCGAATCAGAAGTGCTGCTGCGCGAAGCCGCCGCCGCCGGATTACCGCTGACGGTGCATCGCCCGAGCATGGTGGTGGGCGATTCGCGCACCGGCGTCACGCCGCACTTCCAGATTTTCCAGTTCATCTGCGAATTTCTGAGCGGGCGTCGCACGCTTGGCTGCTATCCGGCACTCGGGCATACGGTGCTGGATATCGTCGCCAATGACTTTGTGGCGCACGCCATCGTGGCGGCCTCGCGCAGCCCGGATAGCGCGGGCGAAATCTGGCATTTATGCGCCGGGCCGATCGGCGCGCTGCCGCTGACTGAATTACGCGACACGGTCCGTTCGCGTTTGCGCCGTGAGGGTCGCCTGCCCTGGTGGCCCTCGATTCCGCTCCCGCCCGCGTATTTTCTGTGGTTGATGAGTCTGCTGGCGCGCGCGCTGCCGGCGGCCCAGCAGCGCACCCTCGCCACCTTGCCGGTGTATCTCGATTACCTCGGCAGCGCGCAGGTGTTCGACAACACCCGCACCCGCGAGCGCCTGCAGGCGCTGGGCATCGAGCGCCCGGATACCCGCGTCGTGCTGTCCAGGGTGCTCGACTACTATCTGGCGAATACCCGCCACAGGGCCTGAAAGCGAGGCCCTCAGTGGAACGGGTCGGCCCGCCATTCGCCCAGCGCGAAGGCGCGCCGCAAGGCGTCCAGATCTGCACTTTGAGTGGGGCTTAGGCTGGCGCGTGCCGAGCGGAATTGTGCGCGCAAGGCGGTCGGCAGCGGCGCGGCCGGCGTATGGGCGACCAGCAGGAACGGCACCGGACTGGTCACATGCATCGCCGCGCGCGGCAGGGCGTGGGCGATCTCGGTTTTAAGTTCATCCAGCGTGAACGCGGCTTCGAGCGACGCGCGATAGAGCGCGTCAAACGGATCGGGCGCCGCTTGCGCATTGCGGTCAAGAAAAAACGCCACCGATAACGGCGATTTGAGCCGCGCAAAATCCTCAAGATAAAACGCGGCATCCACGCCGCCGATGCGCGCCATTTCCAGTAGTGCCGCCCTCAGTGCCGGGCGATCCGCCAAAAAGTGCAGGCTCATCGTCGAGACCACCGCGTCGAAGCCGCGGGTTTCAAACTCGGCAAGACCGGTCATGTCTGCCCGCAGAAAGCTCACGTTGGTAAGCCCAAGGCGCCTGGCGTCCTCCTCGGCGGCGGCGAGCAGCGTCGCGCTCTGATCAACCCCTACAAACCGGACTTCAGGATTGAAGCCCGCCACCTGCAGGAGTTGGACGCCGGTGCCGCAGCCCAGATCGAGGCAGCGCCGGCGACCCTGCAAGACCTGCGAGATGCGCGCCGTGTGATAGAGATAGCCCGCTGCGGTCCGGCCTTCGGCGCGCCCCTCACCGCGCATTGCGTCCAGCACGGTTTCCTCGCTGAGCAGTGCAAGCGGCGTAGGGCCGCGCGCCTGCTGCCGCGCACCGAGCATTTCCCGCGCAATCAGGCGGGCCATCGCTGCGATTGACATCACCACGCCGCTTCCCCTCCCATCAACCGGCAAAAGAAAAACCCGCCGAAGCGGGTTTCCCAAGAGCACATCGCTGTGCGCAATCAGATTTTCCGACGGCGTTTGGCGCCCATGCCCAACATGCCAATCCCGAGCAGGGCCAGCGTGGTGGGTTCGGGTACGCCAATCGCGGCATCCGCATGCGTATTGTGCTGAATGGTGAAGTTATACGTGCCGGCCGCCAGATAGAGCTCCATTTCGAACGACCCTTTTGTCGGGTCGGTAATGCTTTCACCGGGCCCGCCGTTGGTGCCCAGTCCATCGTTCATCAGGAACGCATCGGCATACTCGTTACAGTCGAATTTGCCGCCGCCCAAGGGGTCGGTCTTGGTGGTGTGGCACAGCGAGGAGGAGTAGCCACTACCGACCTCACCATCGGGATTCCAGGTCATCATGTGGGTTACCGGACCTGTTTTGTTGATGCGATCAACGGAGGCGGTCCAGTTGTATTTCGCATTGGCAACAATGCCGTCTTGACCCAGCGCCGTGCGGAGGTAGCCGTCGGCATCAAAGCTCAATTCAAACAACTGACCAGCCGCCAAGGTGAAGGAGAAGTTGCTTTGCAGGTTCTGGTAGGCAGAGCTGCCGGCGTCGGAGCCGTAGTGTGCGAGAGCCACCTGCGATTCCACCGGCACATTCACCGGCGAGGCAAGCGCCAAGCCATCACCCGAAGACGAGGTAGAGGCACCGATCCAGTCCGCCGGTCCGGGATTGCCGGTCAGCCGGACGTAGGGCACGTAACCAGAACCCAGCGAGGAACTAATGCTGAATGGCGCGCCCAGACCAACCAGCACCTTGTTCAGCGGCGTAGAGACGCCGTTCAGCGAACCCGCCACCTCGGCGGTGGTGTTCACCGGGCCCAAGGTGATGGCGCCGGCCGGATTAAGGGGGGATTTGATATCAAGCACAGTGCCACTCACGCCCGCTTTGTGGTCACCGGCGAGAATGTAGAACTTGCTCAGCTCAAGGTAGGCGTCGCCGACGGCACCTGGCTTGGGAATGGCGTGGGCAAGGCCGCCATAGGTCATTGCGATGATCGCCGTGAGAGATGCCCCTATCGTCCGTGTTTTGTTCATCGTGCTTACTCCTCAATGAGTGTGGTGGAGGTTTCTGCAGGGCGCTGAAACTTGTTGAGCATTGAGCACCTTCCATGCCACAGCCGACCCTGCTGCGTTGAATCGCGGAAAAACAGCAAAAAAGCGCCAATCACGAATCCTCGATGGCGGCTGCACTGTCAAATTGATTGACAGGCTTGCAGCCCCACACCGCCTCCGCCATGGGTGCTTTGCCCCAAATCCTTGGTCCTGCGCCGTTTGCCATGCTGTAAAGAAACTGGACACCGCAGGCTGAGCGGCCTGACCGGTCTTCCTGATCGACATCAGGCTCCGGACGCGCGCTGGCGTAGCAGCGTCTGGCCTGCATGCCACCATCCAGATCTGCCCGATTCCATGCCCCATGCGGTAAATCCTGCGCTACGGCGCTTTGCATTCAGGAGAACAGGATGTCACGACGTTCACGCACTCACTTGCCGGCAATCATCTTTGCGCTGGGTTTGCTCACGGGCTGCAATCAGACGCCGCAATCGGCGCTGGTGCGGGTCGACCGGCTGCTGGCCGAAGGCAACCGCGCGGGGGCGGTACTGGAACTGAAAAGCGCCATTCAGCGCGCGCCGGACGATCCCGCGCTACGCGCTCGGCTTGGCATGGTGTACGGGCATGAGTTTGAATGGGTGAATGCGGCTAAAGAGTTGCGGCGTGCGCGCAGCTTGGGCTTGGGCGATGACTCCACGCTCGCTCTCGCGCTGGGCCAGAGCTTGCGGCATCAGGGGCAGTTCGCAGCGCTGCTGAAAGAGCTGCCGCTCAGGCCGGACTGGCCCGCCGCCGCACGGGCCGAACTCCGCGCGCTGCGGGGTGTCGCCGAGCATGCGCTGGGCGATAGCGTGGCGGCGGCAGCGAGCCTGACCGCCGCGAAACACGACGCGCCCGATAATGCCGAGGTCATTCTGCTAGAGGCCCAGCTGCGGGCGAGTCAGCGCGATGTGGCCGGTGCCCTGCAACTCGTCGAGGGTGTTTTGGCGCGTTTGCCTCAGGACTACGACGCCACGGTGTATCGCGCGATCTTGCTGCGCGCGAACAATCGTCCGGCGGATGCGATCAAGGCCTGGGCCGCAGTGCTCGAGCTGAACCCCCACGATTTTACCGCCTTGCTCAATCGCTCCGCGCTGTGGCTGGCGGCGGACAATCTGGACGCCGCCGCGCGCGATGCCACCCACTTGCGGATGGAGTTTCCGGCCCATCCCTACGCGCTGGTTCAGCACGGGATGATCCTGCTGGCGCAAGGCAAGCCGCGCGTGGCGCTGGACGATGCGCAACTCGCGCTGAAGTCTGCGCCCGACCTGCGCTCGGCAACGCTGCTCGCGGGCTTAAGTCATTTGGCGCTTGGAGCTTACGCGCAGGCCGCCGAAATGCTGAAAATCAGCGCGATCGCGCAGCCCGACAACGCGCTGGCCCGTCGCGCGTATGGGGAAGCGCTCCTGCGCGTGAACCAGCCGGCGGCGGCTTTGAGCGCGCTGGCCCCGGCACTCGTCGCCGACAGCGACGATGCGAGCGCTCTGACGCTCGCGGCCGAAGCCCAGATGGCGCTTAACGATCGCGCCGCTGCCCAGACTCTGCTCGCCCGTGCCGCACAACTGCGGCCGGAAGATAACGGACTCCAGCTGCGCCGCGGGCTGGCCAGCTTGGCCAATGAACACGACCAGGCGGGCTTGAGTGAGCTTGGGCTCGCGCTCAAACAGGCGAAGCGCGCCACGGCGGCAGATGAAATTCTGATTCTGGCCCGCCTCACACAAGGGGATTTTCAACAGGCCAGCGAGGCGCTGAATGCGCTGGTAGCGCGCGCGCCGGACAGTCCCATCACACACAATCTTGAAGGCCTGCTGAAGCTCGCCGGCGGCGAGCGCGTGGCGGCCAAGGCGGCGTTTGAGCAGGCCTTGTCGGTCGCGCCCGAGTTTTTACCGGCCAGAATCAACTTGGCCAACTTGGAAGTGGCGAGCGGTGAAATCGATGCCGCGCGGCATCTGTATGAGGCGGGTGTCGAGGTGCTGCCAAAGTCTGTGCCGCCACAGCTCGCGCTGGCCGAGTTCGAAGCCCGCCAAGGTCAGCCCAAGGCCGCGCGTCACGCGCTGGAAGCGGCGATTACGCAAGCCCCTGAGGACCTCGCGCCGCGCCTCGCACTCATCCGCTTGGCCGTGGCCAGCAAGGCTGGCGCGCTGGCGGTTCAGACGGCGGATGCGGCGCTGGCGCAGTGGCCCGACGATCGGGCGCTACTGCTGACGTCTGCCGAAGCCTTCCTGTTGGGAGGCAAGTCCGCGCGCGCGGATGAACTGCTGCGTCGCTATCTGGCCCTGTCGCCGTCAACCGCCAACGACCGGCTGCTGGTCGCCAGCATGTACCGTCAGTACGGTCAGGAGGCCGCGGCCGACAGCACGCTCGAGCAAGGGCTCGCGCTCTTCGCCACCGACCCCTCGCTGCAGGTGGCATGGGGTTCGAGCCTGCTGGGACGAGGGCGAGCAGAGGAGGCGAGGCGGTTTATCCAGACCGTGCAGGAACGCGCGCCCAGAGCGCCTGTGGGCTGGCTACTGGCGGCGGAGCTGGAGTTGGGGGCCGGCCATCCAGTTGCTGCGCTGGAAGCCTTGTCACTAGCCCTGCAGCGGCAGCCGGTGGGGCAAATCGCCTGGCAGCGTTTCCTCGCGCAACTCCGGACACCGCAGAAGGCCACCGCGCTGGCCGAGTTCACCACCTGGACCGACGCCCATCCCGATGACGCGTTTGCGCAGTCCCGTCTCGGCGATGTGTTGCAGGACCAGGCGAACTACGCGGGCGCGATTCAACGCTACGAAGCGGCCCTGCGGCTCAAGGCGGTCACGCCCGACCTGCTCAACAACCTCGCGTGGTCGTGCTTCGAAGCCAAAGACCCGCGCGCCCGGCAATTTGCGGAAGCCGCCTGGCGCGCCGCGCCCAACTCGCCGCGGGCGCTCGACACCCTCGGCTGGATTTTGCTTCGCGAGCAGCAGTTGCCGCAGGCGCTGGCAGCCCTCAGCCAGGCGCGCCAGTTGGCGCCGACGCAGCCGGATATTCGCTATCACTACGCTGCTGCGCTCGCGGCCAGCGGTAAAGCGCCGGCGGCACAGGCGGAGCTCTCGCAGGTGCTGAAAGCCGACCAATCCTTTCCCTCGCGCCCGGCCGCCGAGGCACTGCTGGCCAGTCTGCGTTGAGTCTGCGTTGAGCCCCGCACCGACACCGTTTCAGCTGAGGCAGATCAAGGCCCGCCGGTCTGCCGACGGGCACTGTGAAGGCCAGACCACCGGGTTGTTACCGCACCAGCGCGTAGCCCCTGAAGGTCGGCAAAAAATCAACAAGGAGAAGCTCGATGCGGGAACGCCATAACGAATGCCACCACTATCGCCACCTGATTGTCGTGGCGACGTTCACGCTGGCCTTAACGGCCTGTAGCAGCCCGATGCTCCACGCGTCACGGCCCGACGCCCCGCGTGAACCGGCAGTCGCGAGCGATTGGACTTATCGGGTGGGGCCGATGGACAGCCTGAATATTTTTGTCTGGCGCAACCCGGAGTTGTCGCAGACGGTGACCGTGCGCCCGGACGGCAAATTTTCGACGCCGCTGGTGAAGGAAATGGTGGCGACCGGCAAGACACCTTCAGATCTCGCGCGCGAACTGGAAAGGGCGCTCGGCGCTTATGTGCGGGACCCGCTGGTCACCGTGACCGTGGGTAATTTTGCCGGGGAATATGCCGACCAGGTGCGGGTGGTGGGCGAAGCCGCCAAGCCGGCAGCGACACCCTGGCGCGCGAACATGACGGTGCTCGATTTGTTGATTCAGGTAGGCGGCCTGACCGAATACGCGAGCGGCAATCGCGCCGTGCTCGTGCGCTACAACGGCGGCAAGGAGCAGGAGTTCGGCGTGCGGCTGGACGACCTCATTCGCCACGGCGACATCTCCGCCAACGTGCCGGTGCAACCCGGTGATGTGCTGATTATCCCTGAAGCCTGGTTTTAAGCCGACGCCTGCGGGCGTTGCAAAGGACTGACACGGTACGGCGGCTTTATCGGGAGTTTTCTCATGCAAGACCAATTGCAAATCATGCGCACGTTTATGCGAATGGCCTGGCTCTATCGCTGGGCCGGGCTCTCGGCGGCGCTGTTGTTTTGCCTTGTAGGCTGGTCAGGGGTGTTGTTGCTGCCCGACCAGTACGAGGTCAGCGCGAAGATGTATCTGGATTCGCGCTCGATGCTGCGCCCCCTCCTGCGGGGGATTGCCTTCGACAGCACGACGCTGGAAGACACCGCGGCCTTGCTCGGCCGCACCTTGCTGACCAGACCCAATCTGGAGGAAGTGGCGCGGCGCACCGATCTCGATCTGAAGGCGCACACGCCGGAAGATTTTGATCGCCTCATCACCGGGCTTGCGCACGACATCCGCGTGACCGGCACGACGCGCGACAACATTTACGAAATCAGCTTTCACCACCCGACGCCGCGTACCGCCAAGGCGGTGGTGGATGAACTGCTCAATCGGTTCATGGAGTCGGCGCTGGGCGATACCCGTCATGAAACCGCTTCGACGCGCAAGTTCATCGATGCGCAGATCGCCGGCTATGAGAAGCGCTTGAGTGAGGCAGAGGACCGTCTCAAAGCCTTCAAGGAGCGCAACCTGGGCGTGATGCCGGGCGCGCAGGGCGGTTACTTCGAGCGTCTGGACGCTGCGCGCAGTCAGTGGCGCGAATCGCAGTTGCAGTTGCAGGAAGCGACCCGCAGCCGCGACCAGCTGCGCGCCCAGGAGCGTGCGCATATTGCCGCCAATCCGGCGACCGCCAGCGGTGATGCGGAACTCGCCCAACTCGATACGCACATCCACGAACTGCAGACCCGCATCGACGAGCTGCTGCTCAACTTCACCGACAAGCATCCCGACGTGCTCGGCATGCGCAAACTCATCGCCGAATTTGAGGACAAGCGCAGCGCGCGGCTGAAGGTGCTGAAGAAAACGCCAGCATCGGCCACGCCGGCCACGGCGCCGGCCGACAGCTATCTCGCACAGCTGCAGGGGCAGGCGATTACGGCTGACGCCCAGGCGGCAGCCCTTCAGGCGCGGGTGGCGACCCACGCCGCGCGGGTGGCCGAGCTCGAAAAAAAGGTGGGTACGGTGCCCGAAGTCGAAGCCGAATTCGCGCGGCTTAACCGCGATTACGAGGTCAACAAAAAACAGTACGACGAACTGCTGCAACGGCGCGAGCAGGCCGCGCTGTCGCAGGACGCGGAGCAGAGTCAGGAAGACGTGAAGGTGAAAATTATCGACCCGCCACGCTTGCCCTTGCTGCCCATCGGCCCCAACCGCTTGTTGTTGGCCAGTGTCGTGCTGGTGTTGGGACTTGGGCTCGGTGGCGGCCTCACCGTGCTGCTCTCGCAGTTGAGTCCGCGTCTGATTGATGTGCCGGATTTGCGCGAGACCACCGGCTTGCCGGTGCTGGGCGCGGTGAGTCTTAGCGTGTCATCGAGCCATCGTCGGCAACGGCGTTACGAGCTACTGGCGTTCTCCGCCGGTCTGGTCGGGCTGCTGCTGGTTTACTTCGCGCAGGTCACCTTGTTCCTGCTGGATATCAACGTGCACGGGCGACTCCAGCACGTGCTGGGAGCGCTGACATGAGTACTATCGAACGCGCCATGCGCCAACAAGATGGCCTGCCGCCCGCCCCGGAAACTGCGGGTCCGGCGCCAGCCAGCGCGCCGACGCTCACGCCTGAAGTCCGCCCGACGCTGGAACCCGCGGCAACCGCGCCGCGCCTGCATCTCGATTTTGAACAACTGCGGCAGCAGGGCTATCTGGTGCCGGGCGATCCGGCCGAGCGGCTGTCGGAAGAATTCCAGCAAATCAAACGCCGGGTCATTGGCAACACCGTGCCCGGCATGTTGCGGCACGCCCGCGCGCCCAATCTCATCATGATCACCAGTGCGATTCAGGGCGAGGGCAAGACCTACACCACGATGAACCTCGCGCTCAGCATCGCGATGGAGATCGACCGTCGGGTGCTGGCGGTCGACAGCGACATCATGAAATCCGATCTCAGCCGCCTGTTTGGCGTCTGGAACCGGCCCGGTCTGTATGACCTGCTGGTGCACCCGGCGCTGGATGCCGGCGAGACCATTGCGCGGACGAATGTGCCGGGCTTGTCGTTTATGGCGGCGGGCACGGTGCGCGAAGGCATTACCGAGCGGCTGGCCAGTCAGGCGATGGTGCGGCTGGTGGGGGAATTGGCCGAGCGCTATGCCGATCGCCTGATCGTCTTTGATGCCGCGCCGGTGCTGGCGATGTCGGGTGCGGCCGCGCTCGCGCCGCTGATGGGGCAAGTGGTGATGGTGGTGGAAGCTGCGCGCACTTCGCGCGAGATGCTGACGCGCGCGCTGGCGGCGCTGGAGCACGCGGAGGTGACCGGCCTGGTGCTCAACAAGATTCGCCATCGTCGTGAGGGGAGTGCCTACGGGTATGCCTATGGCCACGCTTATGCCGGTGCGCAACCCGGCGTTGCTGCTTGAAGCCTGTGCGTCGTTCCCGGCGCGTCACCCGCTCGCGGCTTCTGCTGGGGCTTGCGCTTGGCGGTGCGGCGAATGCAGTCGCTGCGGGCGATTGGCGCGTGGCGCCCAGTCTGGGACTCACCGAGAACTACACCGACAACGTGTTTCTCACGTCCAGCCAGACGCGCGGGGCGTTTTACAACACGGTGGTGCCGGGGGTCGCGATCCGTGGCGAATCCCGACGGCTGCAGCTCAATGCCGATTATTCCGCCGAGCAGCTGGTGTTCTACGACCAGTCTTCGCTCGATCGCTTAACGCATCAACTGCAGGGTGACCTCGAATTTACCGCCGTGCCCGAGCATCTGTTTCTGGATGCCCATGGCGCAATGTTCCCGGCCCTGCGATCGGGCAGCGGCGCGCTGACCGATCGCAGTCGGAATGCGTTTCGGGATCGCGAAGGGCTTACCGACGGTGAAAACAACCGAGCCGACGTCACCATCTGGTCGCTCACGCCGCGTTATGAACAGCGCTTCGGCACGCTGGCCAAGTTCACCGCCAGCACCAGTTTCAGCGACACCACCACCGGCAGCGATCGCGTGGCGGGTGCCGGGCGCGGCAACGAGTGGTTCACGCGTCTGGAAAGTGGCGAGCGTTTTGAACGCACCGACTGGGGGCTGGCGTTTCGACGGCGCGAACTGATAAGTCCGACGCGCGGACGTGATTCCCTGCTGCAAAGTCTCATCGCGGATTTTGGCTGGCAGCTCAACCACGCGTTCAAATTCACCGGCACGGTGGGCTTTGAAGATAACGACTACGGCAGCAGCCAGCGACCGCGTCACGGGCCTACCGGATCGGTGGGCTTCGTGTGGACGCCGAGTATCCGGACCTCGCTCGCCGGATCGGTGGGCGAGCGGGTATTCGGGACCACCGAGTCTTTCGTGCTCACGCACCGCTTGCGCCACACCGTGCTCTCGGCGAGCTACACGGAGGACCTCCGCACCAGTTCCGAGCTGTTGCGCGGACGGCGCACGGTGCCGCTGACGGATCCTTTCGGCAATCCCTTGCCGATCAATTCGGGGACCAATCCGGATGTTGGCGTCGGCATCGATTCGCTCAGTCTGACCGACGAGGTCTTCATAGACCGCCGCTTCAACGCGAGCGCGGGCTATGCCGGCCGCCGCGATCAGCTTGCGGTCGGCGTGTATCGACTCGATCAGGAATCCACCCGCAGCGGGCGTCACGAGACCGCCGTTGGCGGCACCGTGAACTGGCGGCATCCGCTATCGGTGCGCGCGGCCACCGGCATCACCGGTGAGTACCAGACTCGCGACCTTGAACAGCCCCGGGGCACCACCGATTTCTATTCGGTTTCGCCCTATCTCAGCCTGAGTTTTGGCACGCATACCAACGCGCGGGTGAGCTATTCGTGGATGGATAGCAGTTCGAGCTTCAAGGGCAACAGTTTTACCGAGAACGCCGTGCAGGTGTCCGTGACCTGGGCATTCTGAAAGGGAGTGGTGATGTACGAGCAGCAATATGGATTTACCGGCAAACCGTTTCAGCTGAATCCGGACCCGGGCTTTTTCTTCGACAGCGCCGGCCATCGACGGGCGATGTCCTATCTGCGTTACGGCCTGCAGCAGCGGCAGGGTTTTATCGTCGTCACCGGTGATATCGGCACGGGTAAAACCATGTTGGTCAGCACGCTGTTCCGCGAACTCGACCTGCAGAAAATCGTCGCCGCCCGCATCGTCAGCAGCAATGTCGACGACCACGATCTGTTGCGCCTGGTCGCCGCGCAGTTCCAGATTGAGTGGGAGGGCGTGTCGAAGGCGGCGCTGCTGACCCGCCTCGAAGCGTTTTTCCGGCAGTGTGCTGTCGACGGCAAACGCGTGCTGCTCGTGGTGGACGAAGCGCAGAACATGCCGCGCAGCGCGCTGGAAGAACTCCGCATGCTGTCGAACTTCGAACAGGACGGGCAGCCGCTGGTGCAGAGTTTTCTGCTGGGTCAGCGCGAGTTTCGCACGCTCATGCGATCGCCGGGTCTCGAACAACTGCGGCAACGGGTGACGGCGTCGTATCACCTCAAGCCGCTGACCGGGGCCGAGACTGAAATCTATATCCGCCATCGTCTGGGCAAGGTGGGCTGGCACGGCGATCCGCAGATCGAGCCCGACGTCTATGCCGGTGTTTATCAGTTCACCGAGGGTGTGCCGCGCCGTATCAACTCGCTGATGGACCGTCTGTTGCTCAATACGAGCCTCGACGGCGCGCACGAGTTGACCCTCAGCGGCTTGCGCAGCGTCACCCAGGAAATCAGCGTGGAACAAGCTGGCGGCGATGCCCCGCCACCGGTGTTTCCACTGCCGCCTCGCGCCGAGCAGCCCTATCCAGCGTCCGTTCTGGAGCCGGCGGCAGACGAGATTCATCGCCTCGAAGCGCGCCTGGCCGCCATGCAACGGGCTTACGACAATCTGGCGGGGGAAATGGTGAAGCCGCCGCCGCCCTCGCTCAGCGCGGACTTGCAGGACAGCCGATGGTCGTGGCCGCGATTGATGTTCGCAACCGGTGCGCTCGGCGCCGTACTGGTGGGCGGCCTCGTGCTGCTCAACGTGCTATGAATTCGTTGGCGAACCATGCCGGCGAAGTGATGAACGCCTTCACGGTCGACGTCGAAGATTGGTTTCAGGTTTCGGCGTTTGAGCAGCAGTTACCGCGCAGCACCTGGGCGCAACTGCCGGTGCGGCTGGAGGCCAATGTCGAGAAGCTGCTCCAGCTCCTGCAGCAGCACGCCGTTTGCGCCACGTTTTTCACGTTGGGCTGGGTGGCTCAACGCTATCCGGCGGTGGTGCGCGCGATCGTGCATGCCGGCCATGAGCTCGCGAGCCACGGCTACGACCATCGGCGCGTCAGCACCCTCGACGCCGCGCAGTTTCGCGCCGATCTCGACCGTGCACGCGGTTTGCTGGAAGACGTGAGCGGGCAGCGGGTGAGGGGCTATCGCGCGCCGACGTTCTCGTTTAACGACCAAACGCCCTGGGCCTACGACGCGCTCGCCGAGACCGGGCACTGCTATAGCTCGAGCGTGGCGCCGCTGCGTCACGATGCCTACGGCCAGCCCGATGCGCCGCGTGCCGCCTATCGCGCCGCGGCCGGGATGCTGGAGATCCCGGTCTCCACGGTGCGCCTCGCAGGGCGCAATTTTCCGTGTGCCGGCGGCGGCTTCTTTCGGCTCTACCCCTATGCGCTGTTTCGCTGGGGCCTGCGGCGGATTAACCAGCACGACCGCCTGCCGGGCATGTTCTATATCCACCCTTGGGAACTCGATCCGGGGCAGCCCGAAGTGCCCGACGCGCCCACGCTGGCGCGCTGGCGGCATCGGCTGAATCTTGGCCGGGTGGAAGCGCGGTTGCAGCGCCTGCTCGGGGACTTTCGTTGGGGCCGGATCGATGCGGTGTATCCGCTATGAACGCCGCGCTTCCGAACCTCGACGTCTGGCCCACGCTGATCGAACCCCTGACGCCGTTTTCTGAGGGGGCGTGGGACCGCTATGTGGGCGCGCATCCAGAGGGCAGCTTTTTCCATCGCGCCGCATGGCAGCGCGTGCTGGCCAAGGGCGCCGGCTTCAACACGCATTTTCTGATCGCCCGGCGCTGCGGGCTGGTGGTCGGCGTGCTGCCGCTGGCGCAGGTCAAAAGTCTGTTGTTTGGCCATGCGCTCGTCTCACTGCCGTTCTGCGTGCAGGGCGGCGTTCTGGCCGATGATGACGGGGTGGCCGCGCAACTGATGCAGGCCGCCGCCCAGCGCTGCGAAGACCTGCGCGCCGACTATCTGGAACTGCGACACAGCGCGCCGCAAACCGCCGACTGGCCGCGACGCGAGCCGGCGTGGGCCTTGTTCAAGCGTGAACTCGAGCCCGACGCCGAGCGCAACCTGCTGGCCATTCCCCGCAAACAGCGGGCGGTGATCCGGAAGACGCTGGGCGGCTCACTCGAGTGCCGCGAGGAGACGACGCTCGACAATTTTCTGGTGCTCTACGCGACCAGCGTGCGCAACCTCGGCACGCCGGTGTTTCCCACGCGTTACTTCAAAGCCTTGTACGAGGCCTTCGCGAAAGACTCCTGGATCACCACGGTCTACGCCGACGGCCAGCCGGTCAGCAGCGTGTGGTCTTTCGTCTACAAGAACACCGTAATGCCCTACTACGCGGGGGCCTTGCCGGCCGCGCGCGAGCTCAAGGCCTTCGATTTTATGTACTGGGACTTGATGCGGCGGGCCTGTGAAGCCGGCCTGCGCAGCTTCGATTTTGGTCGGAGTCGCTACGGCACCGGCGCGTTTTCGTTCAAGAAAAACTGGGGCTTTGAGCCAGCCCCGGTGCATTACGAATACCACCTGCCGGCGGGGCGGGCCCTGCCCGAACACAATCCCGACAGCCGGGCCTTTCAAATGGCTTCAAGCGTATGGCGCCATCTGCCCTTGCCGCTGGCCAACTGGCTGGGACCGCTGGTCTCACCGTATCTCGCCTGAACGATGGAAGCACTGCTGTTTCTCTGTCACCGCATTCCGTATCCGCCCGACAAGGGCGACAAGATTCGCGCCTGGCATGTGTTGCGCGAGTTGCTCACGCGCTACCGCGTACACCTGGGCACGTTTGTCGACGACCCGGCGGATCGGGTGCATCTCGATTTTCTCAAAGGGCTCTGCGCGAGCATGCACGCGGTGGAGATTGCGCCGGCGCAAAGACGCCTGTTGAGCCTGCGCGGTTTGCTCGGCAAGGAAGCGCTCGGCCTGACCTATTACCGCGACCCCTCGCTGGCCAAATGGGTGAGTGCGATTCGGCGCGAGGTGGCGCCGCGCAAGGTGCTGGTGTTCTCGTCCACCATGGCGCAGTACGTGTGCGGCCCGGAATGGTCCGAGGCGCGGCGGGTGATCGATTTTGTCGACGTCGATTCCGAAAAATGGGCGGATTACGCCGCGCAAAAGCCCTGGCCGCTGTCGGCCTTGTACGCCCGTGAAGCGCGCTGTCTGCGCCGCTTCGAAGCCCGGGTGGCCACAACCTGTGACGCTGCCGTCTTTGTCAGCAAGGCCGAGGCCGAAGTGTTCAGCGCCCGCGTGACGGTCAACGCCGCGCAGGTGCATGCGGTGGAGAACGGGGTAGACCTGCAGTACTTCGCACGCGATCCGCATCGGCCGTCGCCGTATCCACGGGCAGCGCCGGTGTTGGTGTTTACCGGCGCCATGGACTACTGGGCCAACGAAGACGCGGTGCAGTGGTTTGCGACCGCCGTCTGGCCACTGGTGCTCGCCGCGCGCCCGGACGCCGAGTTCTGGATAGTCGGGGCCCGCCCCAGCGCCGGCGTGTTGGCCTTGGGGCAATTGCCGCAGGTGTTTGTCACCGGTCGCGTGCCCGATACCCGACCCTACCTCCAGCACGCCGCGCTGGCGGTAGCGCCGCTGCGCATTGCGCGCGGCGTGCAAAACAAAGTGCTGGAAGCGCTGGCAATGGAGTTGGCCGTGATTGCCACGCCCGCTGCCTGCGCCGGGCTCCATCGGGATGCGCCACCCCATGCGCTCGCCTGCGCCGAGGCGCCGGCCTTTGCCCAGCAGGTCCTGAACCGTTTGGACGAGAAGTCGACCGGCGGACGCGCCTACGTCAACGCGCATCACCACTGGGGCACCACGCTCCGTCAACTGAACGCACTGCTGGAGGTCGCATGACGGCACCCTTATCCCGCGTGATGGAACTGCCCGTGCGCGATGAGTGGCGTAAATGGGGCTTTCTGGGCCTCACGCTGCTCGCGCTCGGCATGGGCTATGCGGCGACCCTGGGCGAGATGGCCCACGTCTGGCACACCTCGGAAACCTACGCACACGGCTTTCTGATTGCGCCGATCGCGCTGTGGCTGCTGTACCGACAGCGCGCCGAACTCCTGGCAACGCCCTGGCAGCCGGCGCCGCTGGCCTTGCCCGCGCTGATGCTGGCCGGACTCCTGTGGCTGGCGTCTGCCCTGAGTGCGGTGGATGTGCTGCAGCAGCTGGCGCTGGTCGGTTTGGTGGTCGGCGCGCTGTGGTTTTTGTTGGGCACGCCGTGGCTGCGTGCCGCGTGGTTCCCCTGCGCGTTTTTGCTACTGGCCGTGCCTCTGGGCGACGGCCTGACGCCTTTTCTGATCGACCACACCGCTAATTTTGTGGTCGCCGCGCTGCGCGTGGTGGGCGTGCCGGTGTATCGCGAAGGCAGCTTTTTCGTGATCCCCAGCGGTAACTGGTCGGTGGTCACCGGCTGCAGCGGCATGCGCTATCTCATGGCCACCATCACGGTGGCGAGTCTGTTCGCGCATCTCAACTATCGCGCAGTGTGGAAGCAGGGCCTGTTTGTGCTGATTGCGATCGGAGTGGCGATCGTGGCGAACTGGTTCCGCGCCTTTGGCATCGTGATGATTGCGCATCTGAGCGATATGAAGCTCGCGCTCGGCGTTGACCATTACCTGTACGGCTGGGCGTTCTTCGGCATCATCATTTTTCTGCTGATGAGTCTGGGCGGGCTGTGGCGCGATGAAGACGCCGCGCTGTCGCCGATCGCAGTGGTGCCGGGAGTCGCCAGCCCTTGGCAATGCTCCGTCGGCAAGCTCGCCGTGCTCCTTTCAACGCTGCTGATCTGGCCCTTGCTCGCACAGCAGTTCGCCCACATTCCCGCTCACCCGCTGACGCCTGGCCTGCCGGCGGCAGCGCATCCGCCCGGTGCCGACGCCGGGTTTGAGGTCGGGTTTGAGGTCGGGGGTTGGACCCCGCACTACGTGGGGAATCCGGAGCAGGACAGCGGCGTGGTCGCCGTCGGCAGCACCCGCTGTGGCTGGCAACTGGCCTGGTACCCGCAACAGGGGCAGGGCAACGAAATCATCGCCGCCGGCAATCGGCTGGTGCAGGAGAAACTCGACCCCTGGCGCGTGCTGTCGCTCGATGTTGCTAAAACCACGGTGGCGGCGGTGCCTGCAGTCCAACAGACCGTCCTGCAGGAACGGGCCGGTGAGCGCGTGACGCTGGTCTGGCAGTGGTACTGGGTGGACGGCAGCGTGACCCCGAATCCGCTTATCACCCAGTGGCTGGGCTTGCGCGGACGCTTGCGCGGCCACGGCAACGCGGGCGCTTCGGTGCTCGTTTACCAACTGCTGGACGACGCCGCCCAGGTGCCGGCCGCCATCCCCACCGCGAATGCCTGTGTGGCGCAACTCGCGCCCACGCTGCAGGCCCGCTTTGCGCACAGCCTGACTTCTGCAAGGACGCCCCCATGAAAGTACTGCACGTTTTCGATCACTCGCTGCCGCTGCAAAGCGGCTACACCTTTCGCTCGCTGGCGCTATTGCGCGAGCAACGTCGTCGCGGCTGGCACACGGTGCATGTGACCTCGGGCAAGCAGGGGCCCACCGAAAGCGATGCGGATTTCATCGATTCATTGGTGTTTCACCGCACCTCGCCGCCGGCGCTCCGCGCGGTGCCGGTGCTCGGGCAATGGGCGCAGGTGCGCGCGCTTGAAACCAGAGTGCGGGCGCTTATCGATCAGCATCGGCCGGATCTCGTTCACGCCCATTCGCCGGCCTTGAACGGCCTCGCGGCGCTGCGCGCGGCCCGCGCCTGCGGGGTGCCGGTGGTCTACGAAATTCGCGCTTTCTGGGAAGACGCGGCGGTGGATCACGGCACCGCGCGCGAAGACGGCTGGCGCTATCGACTCGGCCGCGCGCTGGAGAACCATGTGGTGAGCAAAGTGGATGCGGTGTTTCCCATCTGCGACGGCCTGCGCGATGACCTCATTGCCCGTGGTCACCCGGCGCAAAAATTCACCGTCATTCCGAACGCCGTCGACAGCAAACAGTTTGTGTTTCAGCCGCCGCGTGACACCGCGTTGGCCGCCTCGCTGGGCTTGAGCGGGGAACCGGTGCTGGGCTTTATCGGGTCCTTCTATGCCTACGAAGGCCTGGTCGATCTGATTCACGCCTTGCCCGCAGTGTTGCGGCACCTGCCACGCTTGCGCGTGCTGCTGGTGGGCGGTGGCCCCACGATGCCCGAAGTGCAGGCGCTGGTGGCGCAACTTGGCTTGGCCGCCAACGTGCTCCTGCCGGGGCGCGTGCCGCACGCCGAAGTCGATCGCTATGCGAGCCTCATCGATGTGTTTTGTTTTCCGCGCCGCCGACTGCGTTTGACCGAACTCGTCACGCCGCTGAAGCCGCTGGAGGCGATGGCGATGGGCCGTCCGGTGCTGGCTTCGGATGTGGGCGGGCATCGCGAACTCATCCGCGATCGCGTCACCGGGCGGCTGTTTCCGGCCGGCGATCCGGACGCACTGGCGGCGGCGATTGTGGACCTGTTCGACCACCCCGAAGACTGGGCGGCGCTCGGCGTCGCCGGTCGGCGCTATGTGGAGCATCACCGGCGCTGGTCGGCCAGCGTGGCGGCCTATGTGCCGGCCTACGCGGCGCTGCTGGGCGAACACTTCGATTCCTCGCTGAAAGTGCGGAGCGGAATGCGCCATGCGTGACGTCATCATCACGATGATTGTGATCGGCGCCTTGCCGTTCATTCTCATGCGCCCGTTTCTGGGCGTGCTGATGTGGACCTGGCTCGGTCTGATGAACCCGCATCGGCTGGCCTGGGGTTTCGCCATGCACTTGCCGTTTGCGTTCATGGTGTTCGCCGTGACCTTGCTGGGGATGCTGTTCTCGCGCACGCCCCGGCAGTGGCCGCTGCGCATCGAACTCGTCGTGCTGGTGCTGTTTTTGGGCTGGATGCTGGTCAGCACTTCGCTGGCCTTGTTCCCGGACGCCGCCTGGTTTGAGTGGAGCAAAATCTGGCGCATCCAGTGCGGGATTTTCATCACGCTGATGCTCACCCGCGAGCGCCAGCAAATTCACTGGCTGGTGTGGACGATTGCCGTCTCGCTCGGGTTTTACGGCGTGAAGGGCGGCCTGTGGACGGTGTTACACGGTGGGGTCAATCGGGTATATGGCCCGGCCGGCGGCTTTATCGGCGGCAATAACGAGATTGGTCTGGCGCTGCTGATGACCGCGCCGCTGATCTGGTTTCTGGCCCTGCACACGGCACATCCCAGAGTCCGGCAAGGGCTTTATGTGGCGGTGGGTCTCACCCTCATCGCCGTGGTCGGCACGCATTCGCGCGGCGCGTTTCTTGGCATGGTGGTGATGGGGCTGATGTTGTTCGTCAAGGCCCGCCACAAATGGTTGCCGGCCTTGCTCGCGATGAGCTTTGCGGTGCTGCTGCCGGTGATTGCGCCGCAGTCCTGGTTCGACCGCATGCACACCATCGGTGCCTATCAGCAGGACAACTCCGCAATGGGACGCATCGGCGCCTGGCAAAAGGCGGTGGAAATCGCCGGTGAGCGGCTGACCGGCGGCGGCTTTGAGGTGCTGATCCACAGCTACCAGCGCGACGCGCACAGCATTTATTTCGAGGTGCTGGCCGAGCACGGTTACGTGGGACTCCTGTTGTTCCTCGGCTTGCTGGTGCTGGCCTGGCGGCGGGCACGCATTATCCGCGCCCGCGCCGCGCGCCATCCCGACCAGCAGTGGGCGGGCGATCTGGCGGCGATGGTGCAGGTGTCGCTCGCCGGCTATATGACCGCCGGGGCCTTTCTGGGGCTGGCCTATTTCGATTTCTTCTACCTGTTGCTCGCGCTGCTGGTGTGTCTGGATGCGGAGATGTTGAGGGCCCGGCAACCCAGCCAGCGCGCGACTCCGGTGGCTTTGGGCGGCTGGATGCCGTTGGCGGCGAAACGCGTTTAGGGAGGAATTGCGATGTCTGGCTATCTGGTGTTGACCGAACTCTTCGGCCCTTCGCGGGGCGGTACGGCCGTGTGGTTCGCGGAAGTCTACGCACGACTTGATGCGCCCAATAATGTGATTCTCACGGCCGAAGTGCCCGGTGACTTGGCCTTCGATGCCGGACATCCCGCGCAGGTGCGACGCCTCGCGCTCGCGCGGGTGCCGTGGCTGCGCCCGGAGTCCCTGCTGATGTACGGCCGCTTGCTCTGGCATGCGCTGTGGGCCGCGGGCCGGCGTCGCTACACGGCGATTCATGCGGGGCGCGCGCTGCCGGAAGGTTTGGTCGCGCTCATCGTGGGGCGGCTGACGCAGCATCCGGTGTTTATCTACGCCCACGGCGAGGAACTCACCGGGTGGGGACAGGGCTACAAGTTTCGCGCGATGCGCTGGACCTTGCGGCACGCCGATCGGGTGATTGCCAACAGCGATCGCACCCGCGACTTGCTGCTGGCGATGGGCGTGGCGCCGGCGCGGATCGCGCTGATTTATCCGGGCGTGGACTGCGATCACTTCAGCCCCGGCCCGGCGGGCATCGATTTACATCAAGCGCTGAAGCTCCCGCCCACCGCGCGCATCGTGCTGTCGGTCGGGCGCCTGCAGCGGCGCAAGGGTTTCGGCACCGTGCTCGCGGCGTTGCCCGCGCTGCTCGCAGCCGGGCTCGACGTTCACTACGTGGTGGTGGGCAGCGGCGAGGTGGGCGCGGAGTTGCTGGCCAGCGCGGCGGCGCTCGGGCTCAAGTCGCGCTTTCATCTGTTACAGCACGTGCGCACCGCGGAACTGCCCGACTGCTATCGGAGCTGTGAGGTATTTGCCATGCCCAACGTTGACCTGAACGGCGATATGGAAGGTTTCGGGATGGTCTATCTCGAAGCCGCCGCCTGCGGCAAACCGTCGCTGGCCGGTACCGCTGGCGGCACGGGTTCGGCCGTGATCGACGGCCAAACGGGCTTGCGGGTAGACGGCGACAGCCTGGCCGCCGTCACCGCAGGGCTGCGCCGTCTGTTAAGCGAGCCGGAGTACGCCGCCGACTTGGGCGCGCGGGGGCTCGCGCGGGCCCGCGCCAGTTTTGACTGGTCGCGGGTGGCGGCCCTCACCGGCGCCCTGGCCGCCGCGACGGCCCCCTTGCACCGTGCACAGGAGCAGCCCTTATGAACTACGGGGAACGTTTGGTGGTGGAACTCAATCGCTACCGATTTGCCCGCACGGTGCGCGGCATGCTGGAGACGGCACCCGTGGCGCTGGGCGGCGGCGGGCCGATCCTGCTGTCGATGATTCAGCATCGTGACGTGCACGCCGCGCTGCTGGCGTGTAAATCGCTGCTGCGCTTCGTGCCGGCGCGGCGACTGGTAGTCATTGCAGATCCCAGTATCACGCCGGCGGATCGTGGGCTCTTGCGGCGGCATTTTCCGGGCGTGGAAATCTGTGAGGCGCGCGAGTTCCAGCACCCTGATTTACCGCAGGGTGGCACCTGGGAGCGACTGGCGGCGATTGCGGAATACGTGAGCGAGGCCTTCGTGATTCAGCTCGATGCCGATACGGTGGCGCTCGCGCCGCTGCCAGAAGTGAGCGTTGCGGTGGCCGCGGGGACGGCGTTTACGCTTGGCACCGCCGACCACCAGCAGGCCCAATCCTGCGCGGCGGCGGTGGCGGAGGCCCGCGAACGAATGCGCGCCGAGGCGCATATCCAACTGCTGGCGGAGTCGC
>CANFVX010000001.1 GCA_947450495.1 Gammaproteobacteria bacterium | reverse complement strand
GAGCGACAAGGTACCGCTGGCGGCGAGCTCGGCTTCGACCTCGGCGTAATCCGCCGGATCCACCACCACCGCCACATGCGCGTGATTCTTGGCGGCCGCCCGCACCATCGCCGGGCCACCGATGTCGATGTTCTCGATGGCGTCTTCGAGCGTGCAGTGCGGCTTGGCGATGGTCTGCGCAAAGGGATAGAGGTTGACCACCAGCAGGTCGATCGGGGCGATGTCGTGGGCCTGCATCACCGCGTCATCCTGCCCGCGGCGGCCCAGCAGGCCGCCATGAATTTTGGGATGCAGGGTTTTGACCCGGCCGTCCATGATTTCGGGAAAACCGGTATGGGCTGAGACCTCGGTCACCGGCAGACCGGCGTCGCGGAGGCTGGCGGCCGAGCCGCCGGTCGAGAGGAGTTCAATGCCGTGCGCGGCGAGGGCGCGGGCGAAAGCAACCAGACCCTGTTTGTCGGAGACGCTTAACAGGGCGCGACGGATCGTCGTCATGAGAACCTTTCCAGCTGGGGCGAAACGAATTCGCGAGCCTAGCTGGGAATGCCGTGCTTCTCCAGTTTCTTGCGCAAGGTGGCCCTGTTCAGCCCCAGATATTGGGCGGCTTTTGAAATATTGCCGCGGGTGCGCCGCATGACTTCGATCAGCAACGGGCGCTCAACTTCCGTCAGCACGAGCTCGTACAGGCCGCCGGGGGCGTGGCCGTTCAGCGCGGTGAAGTAACGCTCCAGTGCTTCTTTCACGTGGAAAGAGAGGGGGCGGTGCTCTTCTGGTACAGGATCCATCCCTGGTTTATCAGTGGCACCGGCGACGCCTTTTGCAGTCATGCCGCTTCTCCATGTTGTCGTTGCTTATCCCGATCGAGGAACGCGAGTTGGGCCTCGGCGTTATCGATTGCATTAAACAGTGCGCGCAGGCTTTGCCCATGCGGCAACCAGCGCGCGTACCAGCCGATGTGTTTTCGAGCAATTCGCAGGCCAAGCGCCTGTCCGTAGAACGCGTGCAGCGCCTGCACGTGGTCCCGCATCGTGGCGCGGACTTCTGCCAGTCCCGGCGGCGGGAGTTCTTGCCCCGTTTTGAGGAAGTGGCGCACCCGATTGAACAACCATGGATCACCCTGCGCGGCGCGGCCAATCATCACCCCGTCGGCACCGGTATGGGCCAGCACCGCGCGGACTTTAGCCGGCGTGGTGATGTCGCCGTTGGCGATGACCGGAATAGACACCGCCGCTTTCACCGCCGCGATGGTGTCGTACTCCGCGTCCCCCTGATAGGCGCAGGCGCGCGTACGGCCATGCAGGGTAAGAAGCGCGATGCCGGCGTCCTCGGCAATCCGCGCAATGCGCAGGGCGTTCCGCTCGGCGGGCGACCATCCCGTGCGGGTTTTCAAAGTCACCGGCACAGTCACCGCCGACACCACCGCCCGCAGGATCTGCTCCACCAGGGCCTCATCACGCAAGAGCGCGGAGCCGGCCAGACGATTGCACACGCGCTTGGCCGGGCAACCCATGTTGATGTCGATGCACTCGGCGCCGGCGTCAACGGCTTCGCGCGCCGCATCCGCCATCGCCATGCAGTCCGCCCCCGCGATCTGGACGATACGCGGACCGGCTTCGCCCCGCAGATCGAGCCGTCGGCGGGTTTGTTCGGTATTGCGCAGTTCGAGGTCGGCGCTGGTCATTTCTGAGGGCGCCCAGGACGCGCCGTGGCGCATGCAGATCGCGCGGAACACACGATCGGAAACCCCGGCCATGGGCGCCAGCACGAGCGGGGTTTCAAATGTCCAGGAACCAAATTGCATGGGCGTCGTCATCGAATTGTTGTTGTCCTGATCTCTACAGACCCCGCAGACAAAAAATGTCGGCACCGCGTTGAAACGGATTCATCGCGGGGGAGGTATGAGGAGAAAACAGACCGGTCCGGATCCGTGGGCGCGGATCATTTTTTGGAGAGCAGCCGGGCCGGCGACGGCTACTTCGCTAATGTGACCCGATGATAGCCACAAAGGCGGGTGATCGAAAGGCAGAAATTACCATTTAGGTTGTGTCTGGAAAGCGCGCGCGGCGCGCGGGCGAATTCTTTAAAGGAAGGTGAATTCAAAGCCCTCGGCGCGCTCACTGATCCCGGCAATTTCCAGCACGATGTGGATGCTGCGCCCCGGCGGCATGCCGCTCGCGAGCTCGAAAGACTCATCCAGATATTCACGCGGCTTGAAGCGCCGAATCCCGATGAGGGTTCCAGTATGGTCGAATATTCCTAGCTGTAGCACCGGAAACGGAGCAGGTTCGGGTTCGCGATTGATAAGGCTGGCATTGACCAGCAGGGCGTTCTGGTATTGCGGGTGCTCCCGCACGTCGCGCGCCTGCAGTTCAATGGTGGGCGGTGGCGCCGCCGGGTGGGCGCGACAGCCCGCAAACGCACAGGCCTGCTCCAGCCAGGGCGTGGCGACGGGGAAGCGTGCCAGCAAAAGCGCGCGTGACGCCCATCCAATCTGGAGCCCGAAAACCACCAGCAAGACGGTGGCGAAGCGGGCCCAACGCCGGTCCCAGCGCTGTTTGCGTCGGACGCCGGCGCGTTGCTGGCGGCGCGCCACGTCGTCCCGCAGCGCCAGCGGAATTTCGCTGCTGGGCAGTTCTTCAATGTCGCGCACCCGCTGCGGGTCGATGGTCGCTTGCACGCCCTCCAGCACCTCGGTCTCCGGCACCGGATGCATCAGCACGCGCGGCAGTTCGGGTTCCGGCGCCAGCAGCGGTTTGGGGCTGGCCGGCGGCGGCTCGTCCGCGAGTCGCTCGAGGCTGTAAAACACTTTGCCGCATTCCCCGCATTCGACAAAACCGCGGGCCACGGCCAGCAAACCCGCGTTCAGGCGAAAGACGGTCTCGCAGTGAGGACATTGGGTGAGCAACGCGGCGTGACCGGTGGAATTCATGGGCGACGCCGACCGCCGACAAACGCCCATTCTTCGCGATATTGGGGCGGATTGAGGTCGAACCACGGCGCGTAAGCGGCCAGCGCAAAGTCAGCTTGCTCGGCCAACAAACCGGATAGCCCTATTTGCCCACCCGGCTTCACCAAATCGGCCAACTGCGATGCCAGCGCAAGCAAGGGGTTGAGCAGGATATTGGCCACCAACACATCGAACTGATCGGCCGGCAGCGCGGCCGGCAGCACCATCTCGATAAATTCGCAGCCGTTCTGCTGGGCGTTCTCACGCGCTACCCGACAGGCCTCGGGGTCGATGTCGAGACCAATCACCCGCGTCGCACCCAAACGGGCCGCGGCGATCGCGAGAATGCCGGACCCGCAGCCGTAGTCGAGCACGCTGGCGCCGACCAATTCGGGTAGTTGCCCCAACCAGTCCAGACACAGGCCGGTAGTGGGATGCGTGCCGGTCCCGAACGCCATGCCGGGATCGAGCGTAATGATGTGGCGCGCCTCCGCCGGTGGCTCATGCCAGGTGGGGACAACCCATAAATCGCCGGCAAAGCGGCGGGGCGAAAACTGCTGGCGGAAATTCTGTTGCCAGTCGCGTTCGGCCAGCACTTCGTAGTGCGCGCCGGCCACCGGATGAGCATCTGCCGCGAGTGCGGCGAGCACCGCCAGCGGGTCGGTGCTCACCTCAAAGAGCGCTTCGATTTCGCAATTCGCCCACAGCGCCGGTTCTGGCTCGCCGGGCGTCTGGAAGCGCGGCGTGGTGTCGTCGCGCGCGCTGACGGAGACCGACAGCGCGCCCTGATCCAGCAAGGCATCTTCCAGCGGCTCGACCTCGTGGTCTGCCGCCGGCAAGCGAAGCTTGAGCCAGGCCTCGCTCAATCGAGCGCGAGCCTCCGCTCGAGATAGTGAATGTCGGTGCCGCCGGCCGCGAAGGCGGCGTCACGCACGAGATCCCGATGGAGCGGAATGTTGGTGAGAATGCCGTCCACCACGACTTCGTCCAGCGCGGTGGTCATGCGGGCCAGCGCCGCCGCGCGGGTCTCACCGTGGACGATGAGTTTGGCCACCAGCGAGTCGTAGTACGGGGGCACGACATAACCGTCGTAGAGATGGGAATCCATCCGCACGCCCGGGCCACCCGGTACATGGAAGACATTCACGCGGCCGGGCGAAGGGCGGAAGGTTTTGGGGTCTTCGGCGTTGATGCGGCACTCAATCGAATGCCCGCGCATGACCACGTCTTCCTGCCGGATCGACAGCCGCTGTCCGTCGGCGATCAGCAGCTGCTCTTTCACAATGTCGAAGCCCGTCACCATTTCGGTCACCGGGTGTTCGACCTGCACGCGCGTGTTCATTTCGATGAAATAGAACTCGCCGTTCTCGTACAGAAATTCAAACGTGCCGGCGCCGCGATAGTTAATGGTTTTGCAGGCTTCCACACAGCGCCGGCCCATCATGTCGCGAATCTCCTGGCTGATGCCGGGCGCGGGCGATTCTTCGATGACTTTCTGGTGGCGGCGCTGCATGGAGCAATCACGTTCGCCGAGATAGACACAGTTGCCGTGGCCGTCGGCGATGACCTGAAACTCGATGTGGCGCGGATGCTCCAGAAACTTCTCCATGTACACGGCGTCGTTCTGGAAGGCGGCCAAGGCTTCGGTTTTGGTCAGCTGGATGGCGGCCTTGAGCGCGGCTTCGGCGTGCACCACGCGCATGCCGCGCCCACCGCCGCCGCCGGACGCCTTGATGATTACCGGATAGCCGATGTCGCGCGCGATGCGGACGTTCTCGGTCATGTCGTCCGTCAGCGGCTTGCCGGAGCCGGGCACGCAGGGAATGCCGGCGGTGCGCATGGCGCGAATGGCGGAAATCTTGTCGCCCATCAGGCGAATGGTCTCAGCGCGCGGCCCGATGAAAATGAAACCGCTCTGCTCCACCCGCTCGGCGAAGTCGGCGTTCTCGGACAGAAACCCGTAGCCCGGATGGATGGCGACGGCGTCGGTAACTTCAGCCGCGCTGATTACCGCCGGGATGTTGAGATAGGAATGAGCCGGCTGCGGCGGGCCGATGCAGACCGACTCGTCCGCCAGACGGACATGCTTGAGATCGCGGTCGGCGGTGGAATGCACCGCCACCGTTCTGATCCCGAGTTCCCGGCAGGCCCGGAGCACCCGCAGGGCAATCTCGCCGCGATTCGCGATGACAACTTTGGAAAGCATGCGCGCGGCCTAGTTAATGATGAACAGTGGCTGCTCGAACTCCACCGGGTGGCCGTTTTCCACCAGGATGGCGACGATCGTGCCGGCGCGGTCCGCTTCAATGGGATTCATGATTTTCATCGCTTCGATGATGCACAGCGTGTCGCCCACCTTCACCGTCTGACCCAGTTTGACGAAGACCGGCGCATCCGGCGCCGGCGAGGAGTACCAGGTGCCGACCATCGGCGAACTCACCACGTGGCCTTCCGGCTTGGCCGGGGCGGCGGCCGGCACAGGCGCGGCGACGGGCGCGCTAGCCGGCACCGGTGCCGGGGCGCTCGCGTGCACCATCGGCGCCATGCTCATGCCGGTGGGCATGCGGCTGATGCGAACCGACTCCTCGCCTTCCTTGATTTCGATTTCGGCGACGCCGGTTTCTTCGAGTAGTTCGATGAGTTTTTTAACTTTTCGGATATCCATGCAGTTTCTCGCTGTGTTTACGCTTACGCCGCCTGCGCACGCAGAAACTGCGCGGCGGCGGTAATCGCAAATTCATAACCCTGCGCACCAAGGCCGGTAATCACCCCGCGCGCAATGTCGGAAAGATAGGAGTGCTGGCGGAAAGCTTCCCGCGCATGCACGTTGGAAATGTGAACTTCAATAAACGGGATCGAGACTCCCAGCAGGGCATCGCGGAGCGCGATGCTGGTATGCGTCCAGGCGCCCGGGTTGATGATGATGAAACCGGTGCCATCGTGCTTGGCCGCGTGGATGCGCTCGATCAGCGCATGTTCTGCGTTGGTCTGGAAGCTGATGAGGGCGTAGCCCAGCGTCTGGGCGTGTGTCGCCGCCTGCTGCTCGATGTCGGCCAGCGTGAGTCGCCCATAGGTTTCCGGCTCGCGGGTGCCGAGCAGATTCAGGTTGGGTCCGTTTAACAGCAGGATGGCGGTCATGGATTCCCGGTCGCGCAGATGTCAGTAGAAGGCCTGGTCCCGGACGCTTTCACCACCGCGCCAAGGCCGGTGGAAAGTAGCACACATGGCCGGCGCTCGCGAGCAGGTTCGACGGCGATGTGCCCACGTTCAACGCTATTCGCTCAATGCGCGAGATAATCCGCCAATACACGCGTCGATTCCTCATGCGCCCATTCGCCCTGCTGCGTATGGCGCAGGCGACCGTTGCGGTCAAATACCAGCGTGAACGGCAAGGCGCCGATGGTGTTGCCTTGCGCTTGCATATAGCGGGCGACGTCCTCCTCACCGGCGAGTATGGGGTAGTTCATGTCGCGGCTGGCGATAAAACTGGCCACCGCCTCGCGGTCATCCAGCGCCACCCCGACAAACTGCAAGCCCTGGGCGCCATACCGCTTCTGCAGTTCAACGAAGCTGGGAATTTCCTTCAGACAGGGCGGGCACCACGTGGCCCAGAAATTCACCACCAGCACCTTGCCGCGCCATTCGCTAAGGGCGTGGGCCTGACCTTGCAGGTCGGAAAAGGTGGCGGTAAGCGGGTCGCTGGTGGCGGCCGTCGGCGGCGGCGCCGGCGGATTCAGATGACGAAACGCAAGACCGCTCCCCACAGCTGCCAACGCGGCCAGTCCAATCAGGATATTCCGGTTCATGGCGCGCCTAGCGCGGCCAGCCGCGCCAGAAACTCGGCCGGCCCTGCGAAGCCGATCAGCCGCTGGTCGCGCCGCTCCTGACCCGCCGGGTCATACAGCAGAACGGCCGGTGGGCCGAAGAGTGACAAGCCTGTCATGAGCGCTCGATCGGTCTCATCGTTGGCGGTGACGTCGGCGCGGAGCAGGGTGAAACCGGCGAGGCGGTTGGCCACCTGCGGGTCAGCGAAAGTCTCGCGTTCGAGCCGCTTGCACTCCACGCACCAGTCGGCATAAAAATCGAGCAAGACCGGCTGGCCAGCCGCCGAGGCCTGTTGGACGGCGGCTGCGAGCGCCCCCGCGCCTTTCACTGTGGTGAATGCTTGCTTACGCTCAGGGCTAGGGTTTTCGGAACGAGCGGTAAACGGCGCGAGCGGTTTGAGGAGGTCGTCGGCGCCCGCGGCGGCACCCACGATCAGCACGCCGCCATAGGTCACCAGCGCCAGACCCAGCCCTTTCCAGAGCCGCTGCCAGCCGGAGGCCACCTCCGACAGGGGCTCCAGCGCCCGTAGAAAAATGCCGGTGCCGATCAGCAATAGCGACCACAGCGCGAGCGTCAGGGTGGGCGGTAGCACGCGCCCGAGAAACCAGATCGCCATCCCCAGCGAGACCACGCCGAAGACGTGCTGAACGCGCTCCAGCCAGGCCCCGGCCCGCGGCAGAAAATGCCCGGCCGAGGCGCCGACGATGAGCAAGGGCACTCCCATGCCGAGGCCGAGGGCAAACAGGGCCACGCCGCCGACCACCGGACTGCCTTCATGGGCGAGGTACAGCAGGGCGCCGGCCAAGGGCGGCGCCACACAGGGGCCGACAATCACCGCCGACAGCACGCCCATTAGCGCCACGCCGGCCAGACTGCCGCCGCGGGTTCCCTGCTGCGAGCTCTCCAGCCGCTGGCGCAAGGCCTGTGGCAGTTGCAGATGGAAGAAGCCGAACATCGACAAGGCCAGCGCCACGAACAGCGCGCTGAACGCGATCAGCACGACGGGGTGCTGAAACGCCGCCTGCACGTTGCGGCCAAACAGCCCGGCCGTTAGCCCGACGGCGGCATAGGTCGCCGCCATCGCGAGCACGTAGACAACGGAAAGCAGCAGGCCGCGCCCGGCCCCGGCCGGCCCGCGCTCGCCCACCACGATGCTGGACAGGATCGGCACCATCGGAAATACGCAGGGGGTCAGCGCCAGCAACAAGCCAAACCCGAAGAAGGTGGCGGCGATCACCGGCAGGCCGCTATTGGCGAGCAGCGTGCTCAACTGGTCGGCATCAACGGATTCGGCTGCCGGGGTGGTGGTACGTGGCTGGGCAGGCGGGGGCGCCGGCACTGCGCTCACGGCAGCCACGGGTAAGGACAGCGTCTGGTGCATTGGCGGGTAGCAGATGCCGTCTTCCGCGCAGCCTTGATAGGTGATTTTAAGCTGGACCTTGCTCGCACCAGCGGCGGGGGTCACCGGCAGCGCCAATTTCAATTCATGTTTGTAGATGGCGACCCGACCGAACTCTTCGTCCTGTTTCTCTTCTGCCGGCGGGAACTGCGGCTTGCCGATCACCGCGCTGCCATCGGGGGACTCGAACTTCAGCTTGTCGCGGTAGAGGTAGTAGCCCTCGGCCACCGTCCATATCAGCGGCAAGCGCTGCTGGTCGTAGGCCTCGTGGCTAAAGGCAAAAGCCTGCTCTGGCGGCAGAAAGTCCCGCTGCTTCGCCGCGCCGCCGAGTTGGTCCAGCTTGTCGAGCAAGCCGGCGGAGGCCGCCGCGGTGAACAATAGTCCACAGAGCAGGAGTTTCAGGCCAGCGAATCGTTTATCCATTGAAGGTACGCATGTGATCCAGTGTTGAGGGAGACCGCCACGATCTCCGGGAGTTCATAAGGGTGCGCGGCGCGCAGGGTCGCTTCGAGTTGGGGATAGTGGGCCCGGTTGGTTTTGATCCACAGCATGACCTCGGTGGCCGTCTCGACCGCGCCCTGCCAGCGGTACACGGAAGTAAGCCCGGGCAGGATATTCACGCAGGCCGCGAGCCGCTCGTTCACCAACTGTTCTGCCAGCCTGTGGGCCACGTCCTGGGTCGGGCAGGTGCAAAAACATAAGAGCACATCGCTCATTCAGACGTCCCCGCCATCAGGAATGTGCGGAGATTGTACGCAGACCAGACGCGCGCCGGCTCACAGCACCGCGAGCTTGGCGGCGGCCTGCCGCAGGGTGTCATCGTTCTTGCAGAAGCAGAAGCGCACATAGCGCGCGTCCGGCGGCTGCTCGTAGAAGACCGACACCGGAATGGCCGCCACGCCCACGCTGCGGGTGAGCCAGGCCACGAACTCGCGGTCGGGCAGGTCCGAGATGGCGCTGTAGTCGGCTAACTGGAAGTAGGTGCCCGCCGAAGGCAGGGTGCGGAAGCGCGAGCCCGCAATCGCCGCCACAAAGAGATCCCGTTTGTGTTGATAGAACGCCGGCAGCGTCTGCAGGTGTTCGGGATGGGAACGCATGAATTCGGCAAGACCCCACTGGATGGGCGTAATCCCGACAAAAGTCACGAACTGATGCACCCGCCGCAGTTCGGCAGTAAGCGCCGGCGGCGCCACGCAGTAGCCGGTCTTCCAGCCGGTGACGTGGTAGGTCTTGCCGAACGAGGAAATTGCAAACGAGCGCGCGGCCAGCGCTGGATAGCGCAGCACGCTCTCGTGCTGGCGGCCGTCAAAAATAAGGTGCTCGTAGACTTCGTCCGCGCAGACCACCAGATCGTGCCGCTCGGCCAGTACCTCCAGCGTGCGGAGATCCTCCGCTTCCATCACGGTGCCGGTGGGGTTGTGCGGCGAATTCACCATGATCATGCGGGTGCGCGGCGTGATGGCATCGGTCACCCGCTGCCAGTCGATGCGATAACCCGGCGGCAACAGCGGCAAACGCACCGGTACACCGCCGGCCAGCGTGACGGCCGGCTCGTAGCAGTCATAGGCCGGGTCGAACATGATGACTTCATCGCCCGGCCGCACGACGGCGGTCACCGCGCAGTAGATGGCTTCGGTCGCGCCGGGGGTAATGGTGACTTCCGTCTCGGGCGAAACCTTGGCGCCGTAGCAGCTCAGCACTTTTTCGGCGACGGCTTCGCGCAGCGGCAGAATGCCGGCCATCGGCGGGTATTGATTGAAGCCGCGATCGATGTGCTGCTTCACCGCTTCCTTGAGCGCGGACGGACCGTCGTAGTCCGGAAAGCCCTGCGAGAGATTGATCGCACCGCATTCCGCCGCCATCTGCGACATCACGGTAAAAATGGTGGTGCCGACGTGCGGCAGTTTGCTGTCGAGCGGGCGTTTCATGCCGGCATTATGGTGCAGGCGTCCCGCGGGCAGAAGCCAGCGCAAGTGCGATGCGCCGCTCGCCCCTTATGATTCACAGGCCTCTAAGCGGAGACCCTTGTGTTGGAAACCTTGTCGTGGACCGATGCGCTGCGCGCCCTGCCCGCCCCCTTGCAGGCGCCGGCCGAGCGTTTGCTTGAGCGATTTGAGGCCGCCTGCGCGCTCACGGGCACGGCACCACGGGTCGCGTCACTGGCGCAAGTCTTCGCGCTCAGCCCGTTTTGTGCCGAAGTCGCAATTGCCCACCCCGCGCAATGGCTGGCCGCTCTGGCGATGCCGGGCGAGACGCGGGAGCCCGCCGCCTATGCCGAGCGCTGTGCAGCGCTCTTCACTGAGGCGGCAGACGAAACGAGCTTGCGCGCAAGCATGCGCCAGTTCCGCAATCTCGAACTGGCCGCCATCACCTACCGCGACGTGCTGGGCGAGGTATCGCTGGACACCGTGCTGGCCGAACTCTCCGCGCTGGCCGACGCGCTCGTGGACGCTGCCGCCGCGTGGATTCATCAGGACCTGCGCGCGCGCTTTGGCAGCCCTCTCGGCGCCGACGGCATGCCGCTGTCGCTGGTCATTGTGGCGATGGGCAAGCTGGGCGGGCGCGAACTCAATTTTTCCTCCGACATCGATCTTGTGTTCTGCTTTCGCGCCGGTGGCGAGACCGTAGGCGGCGAACGCAGCGTCTCGCATCAGGAGTTTTTTGATCGGCTGGGCAAGCGGCTGATCGCGTTTTTGAACGACGTCACGCCGGACGGTTTTGTGTACCGCGTGGACATGCGACTGCGGCCCTTTGGCGAGAGCGGCGCGCTGACCGCGAGCTTTGCGGCGCTCGAGCAGTACTACCAGTTGCACGGGCGCGACTGGGAACGCTACGCGCTGATCAAGGCGCGGGTGATTCACGGCAGCAGTGAGGACACCGCCGCGCTGGCGGAGATCTGGCGGCCGTTTATCTATCGTCGCTATCTCGACTTTGGCGCGATTGAATCCGTGCGCGAGATGAAAGCGATGATCGACGCCGAGGTCGCGCGGGACGGGGCGCTGACGCGCGACATCAAGCGGGGCGCGGGCGGGATCCGCGAGGTGGAGTTCATCGGGCAGGCCCTGCAGCTGGTGCGTGGCGGTCGCGAGCCCGGATTGCGTGTCTCGCCCATCCAGCCCGTGCTCGAGCGCTGCGCGAAGCTCGGCTTGCTGACGCCGCAGGAAGCTCAGGCCCTCACGGCGGCCTATCGCTTTTTGCGCGTCACCGAGCATCGCTTGCAGCAGGTGCACGATGCGCAAACCCAGAGCCTGCCGGAGGACTCGCTGGCGCAGGCGCGTCTGGCCTGCGGCATGGGCTATGCCGACTGGGCGAGCTTTGAAGTCGTATTAGAGGCGCATCGAGGTGCCGTGCGGGAGGGCTTTGCAGGGCTGTTAATGCCGGCCCCCGCCGACCCCGAGGTGACGCGAGGCAGCCTCTGGTCCGCTCAGCTCTGGCGCGCGCCGGACGCCTCGGCGGCGGCGACCGGGGCGCTGGCGGAAGCGGGCTTTGCCGAGCCGGCGGCGGTGGCTGCGACGCTGGCGGATTTGCAGTCCGCGCGGTTTGTGGCTGGTCTCTCGAGCACGGGTCGCGATCGCCTCGATCGCCTGATGCCGCGCCTGTTGGCAAGTTGCGCCAAGCGGCCCGACGGCGCAGTGGTCCTCGAACGGGTCGCCGCCCTGATCCGTGCCGTGGCCGGTCGCTCGGTGTATCTCGCCTTGCTGGCCGACCATCGGCTCGCGCTCGAGCGACTGGTAGCGCTGTGCGCGCAAAGTTCCTGGGCGGCGACCCAAATCGCGCGGTGGCCGATTGTGCTGGATGAATTACTCGACCAACGCCTGCTCGGCGCGCCGCCCGATGCGGCCGAACTAGGCCTGCTCCTCGATAACGCACTCGCCAGCGTTGAGGCCGCTGATCTCGAACAAGTCATGGATGCCTTGCGGACCTTCAAGCACCAGCAGGTGCTGCGCGTCGCCGCCTGCGACCTGCTGGCGAACTATCCCATCGCGGAGGTCAGCAATCATTTGAGCTGGATTGCTGAAGCCTTGCTGAAGCGCGCGCTGACCCTCGCCTGGGGCGATCTGATTGCGCGTCACGGACGCCCGCAGGTCACCCGCGCCGGGCACGTGCACGCCGCCGGTTTTGCGGTAATTGCCTACGGCAAGCTCGGCGGGCGGGAGCTCGGGTACAGCTCGGATCTCGATCTGGTGTTCCTGCACGACGGCAGCGAGACGACGGCAGAAACCGACGGCGCCCGGCCAATCGCCAATGAAGTGTTCTTCACGCGTCTTGCCCAGCGGGTCATCCATTTGCTCGGCACCCGAACGCCCGCGGGGTTTGCCTATGAGCTCGACTTGCGCCTGCGGCCCAGCGGCTCGTCCGGACTGCTGATCACCACCATGAAAGCGTTTGCCGACTATCAGACGAAGTCGGCGTGGACCTGGGAGCATCAGGCGCTGCTGCGCGCACGCGGGGTCGCCGGCAGTTTCGAGCTCATCGTGGGATTCAACGCACTCCGCTGCGAGGTCCTGCGTCAAACCCGCGAGCCCCTAAAACTCCGCCACGAAATTAGCGAAATGCGTGAGCGCATGCGCGCCACGCTCGATCGTTCAAGTGCCCGACAGTTCGATTTGAAGCAGGGCGTCGGCGGTATCACCGACATAGAATTTATGGTGCAATACGCCTGCCTCCGCTGGGCCTCGCGTCATCAAATACTTACGGCCTACACCGACAACTTGCGGCTGCTGGATCTCACCCGCGATCTAGCGCTGATGCCGCGCGAAGACTGCCGCGTCCTGCACGACGCCTACTTCGCGTATCGCGCTGAAGTTCATCGTTGCGCCCTGCAGGAAGTGGATGGACTGGTCGACGTCACGAGCCTCGTGACGCATCGATCGGCCGTCGCAGCGGTGTGGCAACGACTGATGTTCGAATGAAAACTCGATTTCTGGGAGAGAGCTTATGAGCTACGCGGATCGCGACGGCGTGATCTGGATGGACGGTGCAATGGTGCCCTGGCGCGACGCGAACACGCACGTGCTGACCCATTCACTGCACTACGCAACCGGCGCCTTCGAAGGCATCCGTGCGTACAAAACCGATCGCGGCACAGCCATTTTCCGGCTGGGTGAGCACATCCGGCGCCTGTACGACACGGCGCATATCCTCGGCATGAAAATGACCCTGGAGCGCAGCGTGATTGAACAGGCCTGCGTGGACTGCGTGCGGGAAAACAAACTCGAAACCGCCTACCTCCGCCCGCTGGCCTACTACGGCTCCGAAGGCATGGGCCTGCACGCGGCAGGCCTCTCGGTGCACGTGGTGGTGGCGGCATGGTTTTGGGGCGCGTACCTCGGTGGCGACGCGCTGGAAAAAGGCATCCGCATCAAGACCTCTTCCTTCACGCGTAATCACGTCAACAGCGTGCTGTCGAAAGCGAAAGCGACCGGCAACTACCTGAACTCCATCATGGCGCTGCAAGACGCCGCGCGTGACGGTTACGACGAAGCCCTGCTGCTCGACAAGGACGGCATGGTGGCGGAAGGCAGCGGCGAGAACATTTTCATCGTGCGCAAAGGGGTGCTGTACACGCCGGATCCGGTGTGTGCGCTGGAAGGCATCACCCGCGACACCATCATGCAGCTCGCCCACGAGGCCGGCATCAAGGTGGTGGAAAAGCGCTTCACCCGCGATGAAATCTACATCGCCGACGAAGCCTTCTTCACCGGTACCGCGGCCGAGGTCACACCCATTCGTGAGCTCGACAACCGCGCCATCGGCGAGGGCAAACCGGGTCCGGTCACCAAGCTGCTGCAGTCTGCTTACCTCGACACTGTGCAAGGTAAGCGCGCCTGCCCCGAAGGCTGGCTGACCTACGTCTGAGCCTGCCCCGCAGGTGAAGCCCGCCACCGTAGTCTGGCGCTTTCGTGACGGCAAAGCCGGCCATGAGCGACAGACTGCGGGGCTGCTGTCCGCGCTCGCGATACAGCGGCCCATCACCATTATCGAAATCAACGCCCGTGAAATTTCTCACGCCTGGTGGGCGTGGCTGCGCGGGATCTGGCCGGGGCGTCCGGGCCTGGCAGTGCCGGATCTGGTGGTCGGCGCGGGCAGTGCCTGCGCGTGGCCTATGCTGGCGGCGACGCGGGCATTTGGTGCCCGCAGCGTCTACCTGATGAACCCGTCGCTGCCGCGCGGGCTGTTCGACCTCTGTCTTGTCCCACGCCACGACGGCGTGCCCGCAGGTGCGCGCGTGATGCTGACCGAAGGCGTGTTGAATGACCTTGTGCCGTCGTCTGGGCCGCGCACTGGGGCGACGCTCATGCTGGTCGGCGGCCCGTCGCGTCATCACCGCTGGGATGAAGGCGGCTTGCTCGGGCAAATCGACCGCTTGCTCGCCGCTTTGGGTGAAACATCGCTCGTGATAACCGACTCACGGCGCACCCCGCCCAGCACCACGGCGCAACTCATGCAGCGCGTGGGTGATGGCGTGCACTTCGTGTCTCACGCGAGCTGTGGTCCAGACTGGCTGCGCGAGGCGCTGATGCGAGCCCCGGCGGCGTGGGTCACCGCCGACAGTGTCTCCATGCTGTTTGAAGCGCTGAGCGCCGGTTGCGCCGTGGGCGTGCTGGAGGTGCCGGCGCGCCGTGCAGATCGCATCACGCGCATCGCCCCGACCTTGCTCGCAGAGTCACGCGTGCTGTCGCTCGGGCAATGGCAAGCGACCGGCAAATGGCCGCAACATCCGCCGCTCGCCGAGGCCACCCGCTGTGCCGTGCGCGTCGCGGCCGAACTGGCGCGCTGATCGACCATGCGGCTCACCGTTGCCCAGCTACTGCCGGAACTCGAAGTCGGCGGCGTTGAGCAGGGCACGCTGGAAATCGCCGAAGCGCTGGTCGCGGCGGGTCATCGTGCGATCGTCATTTCAGCAGGCGGCCGACTGGTCGCGAAACTCGAAGCACTCGGCGCCACGCATATCGCCCTGCCCATTGGCCGCAAACGCCTCTCTTCGCTGCGACTCATCGGGCGCCTCAGGGAAATCTTTCGGCGCGAACGGGTGGATGTCGTTCACGCCCGCTCGCGGTTGCCGGCCTGGCTCGGCTGGTGGGCGCGGCAGGGCTTAGACGTCGCAGAGCGCCCGCGCTGGGTCACCACCGTGCACGGGCCGTACACGGTGAACCGCTACAGCCGAATCATGGTGAGCGGCGAGCAGGTGATCGCCATTTCGCAGTTCATTCACGACTACATCACACGGTCTTATCCCGGCGTGGACGCGACGCGGATTACGCTCATCCCGCGCGGCGTGGCACCCGAACGTTGGCCCTATGGCTTTGTGCCCGACGCCGCCTGGCAAGCCGATTGGGCGCAGACGCATCCGGCACTCGCCGGCAAGGCTTTGCTGGTGTTGCCGGGCCGGCTCACGCGATGGAAAGGCCAGGAGGATTTCTTGCAACTCCTTGCGCGTCTCAAGGCGCGGGGGCTGCTGGTCCATGGGCTACTGGCCGGCGGCGCGCATCCGCGCAAACAGGCGTTTGAGCAGGAATTGCACACGCTGGCGGCTACGCTGGGTGTCGCCGATGCCGTCACTTTTCTCGGGCAGCGTAGCGATTTGCGGGAAGTGCTGGGCATTAGCGCCTGCGCGTTTTCGCTGACCGGTGAGCCCGAGGCGTTCGGGCGAACGACCATCGAAGCCTTAAGTCTCGGCACGCCTGTGATTGGCTATGACCACGGCGGCACCGGCGAAATTCTTCGCGAGGTATTACCCGCAGGGCTCGTGGCGGTGGGCGATCTGGACGCCGTCGCCGCGCGCACCGCGCAGTTTCTCCAAGCGCCGCCGATCGTTCCGGCGACACATCCTTTCACCACCGAACGACTGCAGAGCGCCACGCTTGGGGTCTACGCAGACCTCTGTACCCGCCTCGGCCAGCCCCGCTGGTCGCTGAACGACTAACGCGGCATGTCGGTTCTGATCATCAAACAAGGTGCGCTGGGCGATGTGATCATGGCGACGGCGCTGATTGATGCCATCGTCCGTGGACATCCGGAGTCCTCGGTTTGTCTGCTGACCACGCCGCCCTTTGCGGGACTTTTCACGGCGTGGCCGGGGCTCGAAGTCGTGAGCTTCCCGCGCAAGGGCTGGCGCGCGGTGGCCAGCACCTTGCGCTGGATGCGCGCCCGCCGGTTCCGTCGCGTGTACGACTTGCAGGGCAACGACCGCACGGCACTGCTTTGTGCCCTGTCCGGGATTCCGGAACGCGTGGGCTCGCACAGGCGTTTTCCCTACAACCTCCATCCCGCCACCCGCTGGGACGCGCAGAGCCACGTTTTTCTGCGGCTCAATGCGGTGCTGGACGCCGCCGGGATAACGCCAGCCGCGCCGCGGCCCCGCCTGCCTTGCGCCGCCGCCGCGCGCGACGAGGTGGAGGCCTTCATGCAAACCCATGCGCTAGAGCGGACGGGCTTCGTGGTGATGCACGCCGGCGCCAGTCGGACGCGGCAGGACAAATGCTGGCCGGGCTTTGAGGCCCTCGCCCAGACGCTGCAGGCTGCCGGTCTGGCAATCGTCTGGCTGGGCGGGGCGGACGACGTTGAGCGCAACGCCGCGCTGGCGGCGACGCTTGGCATCGATGCGACGGGTCGCTTCAGTATTCCGCAACTGGCGGCGCTGGCCAGCCACGCGCGCTTCGCGGTGACCAACGACTCCGGGCCGATGCACGCCTGCGCGGCGGCCGGTGTTCCGGTGTTCGCCCTGTTCGGTCCTTCTGACTGGCGACGCAATCACGCGTTGGGGCAAGCCGACAATGTCATAGCCGGCGTCGAATGCTTACCCGACCTTTACGGTTTACGCACCAGCGACTGTCTGGCGCGAATCACGCCCGAGCAAGTCCTGACTATGATTCGTGCGCGAGGTCTGCTCGGCTGAACGAGACTTTTCGGCGTCGAAAATGACGGCGCGCCACTCAGGAGAACGCCAGATGACCAGCCCCGTAGTCCAACATTTTTTCGATTACAAAAGCCCTTATGCCTATCTGGCCCAGCACGCTACCGACAGTCTGGAGCGTGAGTTCGGCATCATGGTTGAGCGCCTTCCCTACACGCTCGACATCCCGAGTTATCTGGGCAAGGCAGAAGTGGATGCCGAGGGTCGGGTGTTGCTTGAAGAACGCAACGCACACCAATGGCGACGGGTGCGCTACGCCTATATGGACTGTCGACGCGAGGCCACGCGGCGCGGGCTGGTCTTACGCGGGCCGCGCAAGGTGTTTAACAGCGCACCGGCGCATATGGCCTTTTTGTACACCGTCGAAACTGGCGACTGGCGGCGCTTCCACGACGCGGTATTTGCCCGGTTCTGGGCGCGCGAACTCGATCTAGAAGACCCCGCCGCGCTGACGCCGCTGATCGAACTGGCTGGCGCCGACGCCTCAGCGTTTGCGCGCTGGCAGACGGAAAAAGGTCTCGCTCGCTACCAGCAAATTCAGCAAGAGGCCGAGCGCTGCGGCGTGTTTGGCGTGCCAAGCTGGCGGGTGGATGGCGAATTGTTCTGGGGCTCGGAACGACTCGACCGCGTCGGCGAGCGCATCGCCGGCGCGCTGAGAAGTCGTCCGCTGAAATGAGCGCCGCAGTTCAGGGTCGCTCGAGCAGGATAAATTTTTCGGACCGCGCACGCTCGGGCCAGCCCAGCGGCGCGACCGTCTTCAGCATCCGGGCTGTGCGGGGTAACAGCACGAAGCGGGTGGCTGCCGGGAGTGCGCCGTCCGTCGGCAGCTTGATTGCACTGGGGAGCTTAAGCCCGAAGTAGAAATACACGGCGTCCGGGATTGGGTCGTTGCGCCGGGGCTCATTCGGTTTGGGGATCCGCTCAACCATCAGCAGCGTGTTCGCCGGCGTGAGCTCACCGCGCTCGGCGAGTGCCTCTATCGCCAGCAAGCCACGATGACCCGGGTAGGCGTTGACGTTGAACCATGCCACGCCGGCCGCGCCGCTCAGCAACAGCGCGCCGATGAGCAGCGCCGCCCAGCGCGGCACGCGTGCGCCAAAGCGCCGTGCCATCACGCCGCCGCCCATGACCGCCACCAGCGGCAGAACGGAATAGAAATACCGCACGTCGGGGTCTGGCTTGAGCACCGCGATGATCGTGTTAATGAACACCAGCGCCAATAGCAAGGCCGCATCGGCGCGCCGCGGCACGGCAACGCTGGCCGACGCCGCGAGGCGCAACTCCTGATAGATCGCGATGAAAATGAGCACCAGCCAGGGACCCAGGCGATAAAAGGGTTTGGTGACGTATTCCAGCCAGACGGAATCAAAGCGACTGAGTTTGCTGGTATCGCCACGCCAAAAATCCTGGGAAAGCTGGCGGGACAATTCGTCGCCGTGAAAAATCCAGATGAATCCGTACCAGGCGAGCGGCAGCAGCAGCAGCGGCGCATAGCGCAAAAGATTGGCGCGGGCCCCACGCCAATGGGGCGAAACCAGCGCGTGGGGCAGCATTATCCCCAACATCACGAGAATCATCGGGCCCTTGGTCATGAGCGAGAGGGCCGTGCCGCTCCACAGCGCCAGAGCGCCGCTTGCACGCGGCAATTTGAGATAGCCCCACAGCATCAGCAGGGCCCCGAACGTCATCAGTGAATCGAGACGGAAGGCGGTGGTGAACTGGATGTAGATTCCGTTCATCACGAACAACAGCACCGCTACCCACACCGCAAACGGCTTGCGATGAAAGTGCCGGGCCAGAAGCGCCGTCATCACCGCACACCCCAGACCGCCGAGGCGCGAAGGTAAGGTCACGGCCAGATTGGAATAGCCCATCAAGAGCGTGTTTGCCGCGCTCCACCAGAAGGCGAGAGGGGGCTTCAGGAGGTAGCCGGTATCGCCGCGAAAAGGCGCTAGCAGGTCGCCGGACTCCACCATTTGGCGCGCCATTGCGGCGTAAAACACCGCCGTGCCGTGGACTTCCATCACCAGCACGCCACCAAACGACACGAGCACGGTGAGCAGTAGCAGCGAGAGATTAACCGGCGACTTCAAAGCGGCGGCGAGCGACGCGAATTTCGATTCGGTCATGAGGTTTAACACGGGCTAATGTGGGCAGCGGCGAAGACTAATCAAAAGCAGTGCAAGTTGCATGCGCGATGGAGACCGCCGCCGCTTTTCTCCTACACTACCCGCTCGCTCTCCCGCGCTTTAATCCCCGCAGACCGCCACGTTGTTCCCCGCTAACGAGAGTCCCGCGAATGCAGCGCTTCGCCCGGCAGGGCTGGCGCTGTTTTTGTTTGCGATGCCCACGCTGTTTGCGCTGGCGCCAACGCCTACCGGTTTGTTCGGGCCGTTGTTTGCGCTGTGGTGGTTAGCCGTGAATCACCGCGTGGTCAGGCCGGCGCTGGGCGCTGCCGTGGTGCCCAGTCTGGTGGTGGCAATGAGCGCGTGGGGTTTGCTCGGCACACTCTGGGCGATCAATGCTCATGTGGCGGCTGTGGACGCCAGCCTTTTTCTTCTGGAATGCGGCCCGTTGACCCTGTTCGCTGCGGTCTGCGCCGGCCGTCCCGACCTTGACCGACCGGCGCTCACCAAAGCACTTCTCGGCGGCATTGCCGTAGCAGTCCTGCTACTAGCGGTGCAGACGCGCTGGGGATTTCTGTTTCGCAGCTGGCTGGCGCACGCGCCCGCGGTGGATGCCGGGCTCAAATTGAATGTGCCTACCGCAGCGCTGGCCATTCTGGTGTGGATCGCGCCAGCGCTGGCGCTGCGGTTGAGTGCGCCTTGGCGGCTAGTCACCTGCGTTGCGCTAGGGCTGATGGCCTACTCGGTATGGGCGGGGATTGGCAGCGCGCCGCGACTCGCTTTCATCGTGGGCGCGAGCACCTGGGCGTGCGCGCTCGTCCTGCCCCGGCTCGCGCTGTATGGCTTGGGTGTCGCGGTCGCGCTAATCCACTTTTGCGCCCCGTTTCTTGGCAGCAGCGTCTGGATAACGCAACGCGTTGCGGATTTTTCATGGCGCCACCGGATCGACATCTGGGAGTTCTCGGGACAGCTCATCGCCGAACGGCCCTGGCTGGGGTACGGCTTCAAGAACAGCGATTACGTGCCGGGCGGGCACTGGCTCATGCCGCTAACGCATCAGCCGGCGGACTTGCCCTCCTATCCGCATAACGTTCTGCTGCAAATTCAGCTCGAACAGGGCTTACCCGGGGTGCTGATTTTTTATGTCGCGCTGGCTTATTTGCTCTGCCGCCTCGCGCGCAGCGCTGCAGTGCCCCGCGCCGCCGGACTTGCGCTGCTGGCAACCGGCATGAGCGTGTGGCTGGTGGGCTACCCGCTCTCGCGCGGGCACTGGGTGGGGTGGCTCTGTTTTGCTGGCATCGCGTGGGCGACCACGCTCAGCGGCGGCCCAACGCCGGTGGCGAATAAGGTTGCTCGAGCATGAACCTGCGGGTGTTGTTCATCACCAGCGAATATCCGCCCCGCGTCGGCGGGGTCGCGACTCATGTCTTTGAACTCGCGTCGGCTTTACGCAAGGCCAGCGTGCAGGTTTCCGTGGTCGCGCCGCCCTGGCCGGGCGCGCTGGAGGAAGCGAATCTTGAGCGCTATTCGCCCTTGATTCGCGCGCAGCCCTTGCACGATTTTCTGCTCGCCAGATGGCTGAAACGGCGCGTGGCGGCCCAGGCTTTCGACCTGATTCACGTGCACGGTTTGCGGCCTTTGCGCGCCGCGCTCGCCACGGGCTTGCCGGTCGTCTTTACCAACCATACCTCTGGCTTTCTCAAAACCCTCGCCCTTGGCGGGCACCGCTTGCAGCGTCTGGGTCATCTCATCGCGGGCTGTGCCCATATCCTCGCCCCCAGCGAAGAACTGGCGGCTGCGAGCACACGCGCCGGCTACCGCGGACCGGTGAGCTATCTCCCGAACGGTGTCGATGCCCAGCGATTTTGTCCTGGCGTCGCGCCTGCCCTGCGGCAACGTTGGGGCGTCGCGGAGCACGAGGTGCTGGTGGTCATTGCCCGACGTCTGGTGGCCAAAAATGGCGTGGTGATCGCCGCTCAAGCGGTCAAACAGACCCACCCGAACGTGCGCTTTGTGTTTGTGGGCGAGGGCGCCGAGCGCGCCGCCATCACCGACATCCTGCGCAACGACGGCAGCGCTGGCCGGGCCTTGCTGGCCGGCGAGACGCCAAACGATTTAATGCCCGAGGTCTATCGCGCAGCGGATATCGCGGTGTTGCCGTCGTTGATGGAAGCGACGAGCATCGCAGGTCTTGAAGCCATGGCATGTGCTCGGGCGATGGTGGGCAGCGGGGTCGGCGGCATCCCTGCGCTGATAGAAAACGGCGTGAACGGCTTGCTGGTACCGCCGGCGAATCCAACGGCTTTGGCGGAAGCCATCAACAAAATCGCCGATGACGCCGCGCTGCGCTCCGCGATGGGCGAGGCCTCGCGAGCGCGCGTACTCGCGCAATTTACCTGGCAAGGCATCGCCGAACGCACGGCAGGCGTTTATCAACGCGTGTTGGCGCGTGCATCCGGAAGACCGTAAAGGAATCCTTATGGCCGATCGCATCCTGCTCGTTCTGGGAACACGTCCCGAAGCCATCAAACTCGCGCCGGTCTATCGCGCGCTCCAGGCGGATGAGCGTTTCGAGGTGCTGCTGGCGGTCACCGGCCAGCATCGCGAGTTACTCACCGATACGCTCCAAGCGCTGGCACTGACGCCGGACTATGACCTTGCGCTGATGCGTGCGGGTCAATCGCAGTTCGATTTGGTGGGCGCGATGTTGCCCGCGCTTGGCGCCGTGATGGCGAGCGCAAACCCCGCGTGGGTGGTCGTGCAAGGTGACACGGCGACCGCTTTTGTCGGCGCGCTGGCGGGCTATCTTCGCCAAACCAAAGTCGCGCACATTGAGGCCGGCTTGCGAACCGGCGACAAATACGGGCCATTCCCCGAAGAAGTCTATCGTCGGCTGGTGGCCGACATTGCGGACCTGCATTTCGCGCCGACCGCACGGGCCGCGCAGAACTTGCTCACCGAAGGTATCCCCGCGAGCCAGATCCACGTGACGGGCAACACGGCCATTGATTCATTGCACTGGGTGCTGACCCATCTGCCGGACGCTTTGCCGGAAGATCTGGTGAGCCGCGTACCGGACTTGCTCACACAACGATTTGTGCTCGTGACCTGTCATCGCCGGGAGAGTTTCGGTCAGGATATGGCAGAGATTCTGCGGGCCGTCGCCGAACTGGCGGCGCGTTTTCCCGCGGTGTTATTCATCTTTCCGGTGCATCCCAACCCGGAGGTCTTACAGCCAGCGCATGCGTTGTTGGGCGGGCTGGCGAACGTCCTGTTGACGACCCCGCTGCAATACCCCGGTTTCGCGCATCTGCTGTCCAGAAGCTATCTGGTGATGACCGATTCCGGAGGCATCCAGGAAGAAGCCGTAGAACTTGGTAAGCCAACCGTGGTGATGCGCAAAGTAACCGAGCGCCAGGAAGGGGTTGAAGCGGGCACTGCGCTGCTGGCCGGTGTTGATTCGGCGACGATTGTGGCTTGTGTGAGCGAGTTGTTAGGTGACCGCGCGGCTTACGAACGGCTGGCGGTGCGTCGGAACGTTTATGGCGACGGCACCGCCGCCAGCAGCATCGTCGAGACTCTGGCCGCTCAGTGAAAAAGCCAGTAAGCGCGCTTGTTCAGGCTGTCCCTCATCCTTTGCAGGCGCCGCTGTAGTTTGACCGACCAGGACACCTTGCGTCGCCGTTCATAGGCGCGGGTGCCGATGCGGGAGGTAAGCTCCGGGCGCTGGCGCACCTGGAGGGGTCGCACGATGTAAGGCTCGATGCCGTTCTCCCAAAACCTGTCCATCGTTTGGTCGATCGGCATGAATATCTTGCGGCCATGCGCCAACATCCGACGCGCGCCGTCCAAGGAAATGAGATAAGCGCCAAGCCCAAGCACGTGAATCTTGAGCTTCACGAGCTCGCCTTCGCGCAGCGTCTGTACCGTGACGCCGCGATCACGATGGGTCTTGGGATTGATCACCCGACCGCGCTGCGACTCGAAGCGCACGACGGCCCAGCGCGGATGCTCTGCTTTCAGCAAATCCGCCAAAACCAGCGGGAATTCGGACCGGATTTCCAAATCATCTTCCATGATGAGCGCGACGGGCAGGTTCTCTCGCACGACCCGCTCGTAAAGTCGGTAGTGGCTAAGGAAACATCCAATCTCATTAGGCATCATCTCGACGCCGTAAATCTGTAGGGTGCGCTCGCGGTCGTACTGGGACCAATCTGCGGGTGAGAGCTTACTGCCATTCACTGCGGGCACGAACTCCGCGTGGAGACCCAAGGCATCGAGTTGTCGATGCATGTGCTCTTGTCGCTCCGTATCCTGCTGCAGGCTGATCACAAAACAAGGGAGTGTCTTCGGGATGATCTGAGACGTCATCGCTAGCTTTGCCGCTTGGTTGATTGGCGGAGTTGGCACAAATGGTCGCGCAGCCGTTCGGCGACCAGATTAACCGGCAACTGGTTCAGATCGGCAGCGGGCGCGCAAATGACTGCAGCCAGCGATCCCCAGGGTCTATAGCGCGCTGGATGACCCGGTCCAAAGATGCTTAGGGTCGGTACCCGGCATGCGGCTGCCAGATGACCAAGGCCGGAGTCGTTGCCCACAAAAGCATGACAATAACTCAGCGCGGCGACCGCCTGCGGTAGCGTGGTCTGCCCGGCAAGATTGAGCACCGGCAACGCGACAGCGCTTTCGATCGCCTGAGCGGCTCCTGCTTCCGCCGGACTGCCGAAAATCACCAGCGCATCGAACTCTGGCGTAAGCCGCTGGGCAAGCGCGATGTAACGGGCTAAAGGCCAACACTTCGGGGCCCAGTTAGCACCGGGAGCGATGGCAAGCACGCGTCCGCTGTATGGCTTTAGCTGTAGGCCAGCCCATTCTTCGGCCGCGAGACTGGTCCACACCTGCGGGTCAGGGATGTGTTGGAGGCTTGGCATGATGGGCAGCAGTGCAGCCACATGTCTCTGCACGGCATGACCCAAGACCTTCGGCGCAAGCCATTTGGCGCTCCTATGATCAGCGCGGAGCAGCCAGGGCAGGAAGTCGGTGCGCAGGTCGACGACGACATCGTAGCGGCGGCGCCTTAACTGCTTGAGCAAAGACCAGTGCACCCCGATTCCAGCGCCTTTGTCGCGATGAAAAAGCTCGCCCACAAACGGGCAATGTTTCAGAACATCGCTTGAGCGGCGGTCAGCAACGATATCAATCTGGGCATCGGGCCACGCTTGGTGTAGCGCGAGCAACGCCGGCGTCGTGAGAACAACGTCGCCAATATTACTGAGCGTGATGAAAAGCAGGCGCTGCATGGCAAGCGTCTAGTATCGACAACTACTTGCCAATACAGAACGTGGAAAAAATATCGCCCAACAGGTCTTCGTTGGTATAAACGCCGGTCATCTCCTCAAGACATAAACTCGCGACACGCAGTTGTTCACAGGCCAATTCTATGGCGCCATCCATGCACTCGGCTGCACCGGTCAGGCTGGCGGTCAGACAACGCTGAAGTGCATCCACATGGCGGGCGCGGGCAATAAACGGTGCATCCGTGATGTGCTGGGCGCCGGCGATTTCATGCAGCGCTTCTTTCACGAGAGAAAGGCCTTGATCCCTCAGCGCGGATATTCGGACCTGAAAGAGTCCGTCGTGCTGGAGCAGGGTGGGCGACTCCTGACGAAGGTCTATCTTGTTAATCACGGTAAGCACATTTTTTTGTGCTTTTTCGGCCGTTAAGATCTCTGGTGGTGCGGGGAGTTCGGCGTCTTCAACGGAAACAACGTGGATAAGGATTTCAGCGCGTTCTAGTTGCGAGAGCGCACGCTTTACGCCTTCCTGCTCCACGATGTCTTCGGTTTCTCGCAGACCCGCCGTATCGTGAATGCGTAAACACAGACCATTCAAGTCAACGTCTACGGAGAGGACATCGCGGGTGGTCCCCGGAATGGGCGTGACAATGGCCCGGTCTTCTCCGCAAAGCCGGTTGAGGAGCGTGGACTTGCCGCTATTTGGCCGCCCGACAATCGCGATGTCGAGACCATCGTTCAGCTTCGCGCCTTGACTAGCGACAGCTAGCAACTGCGACAGGCTTTCCGTCAGCGTTTGGAATTGATGCTGGACTGGTGTGAGATCAACCGCGACTTCATCACCGAAATCGATGTGGGCTTCCAGAAAAACCCGTAATCGGACAATCGATTCGTTGATCAAACTGACGCGATGGGAAAATTCTCCAGTGCACGCGCGGGCGGCCGCTGAAGCGGCGTGATGACTGGAAGCCTCTATCAGAGAAGCTACCGCCTCGGCCTGTAAAAGGTCGATTTTCTCGTTGAGGAAAGCGCGTTCTGTAAACTCGCCTGGTCGCGCTGGCCGTGCACCGGTTGCATAGATTGCGCTGAGCAAGGTCTTCAATACGGCGGGACCCCCATGCGCGTGGAGTTCGATCAGGTCTTCACCCGTATAGGAAAAGGGGCCGGGGAAGAAAATCACCAGCCCCTGATCTATCAAGTTTTGGTCTGGCGCGTAGAACTTGCGGAGTGTCGCCGCTCGAGGAGCCGGCAGCACGCCGATAACGGGCTGCAAGAGACCCGCGAGATCTCTGCCGGAGATGCGCACGATCCCGATCGCGCCACGGCCAGGCGCTGTGGCTATAGCGGCGATGGTGTCGGCGGAACCTCGCATAGCGGAGCGCTCGCCGGGATGCCGACTTATCCCGCAGCCTTCTCTATCTGGCGAGTGATGTACCACTGTTGGGAAATCGACAACACGTTATTCACCAACCAGTAAAGCACCAGTCCCGCCGGGAAAAAGGCAAAGAAGACGCCAAAGGCGATGGGCATGATCTGCATGACCTTGGCCTGTACCGGGTCGGGTGGTGTGGGGTTGAGTCGGGTTTGAATCACCATGCTGATCAGCATCAGGCCGGGCAGAACATAAAACGGATCCTTGGTCGACAGGTCCTGAATCCAGAAAATGAAAGGCGCCTGACGTAATTCGATGCTCTCCAAAATCATCCAGTACAAGGAAATGAACACCGGGATTTGAACCACAATCGGAAAGCAGCCGCCAAGCGGATTTATCTTCTCCTGCTTGTACATTTCCATCATTGCCTGATTAAGTTTGGCTTTGTCTTCGGCGTAGCGTTCCCGCAACTGGAGCAAGCGGGGTTGGACCGCCCGCATTCTCGCCATCGAGCGATACCCAGCGGCAGAAAGTGGATAGAACGCAAGTTTGATGAGCAGAGTCAGAACGATGATTGACCAGCCCCAGTTGCCCAGTACTGCGTGCAGAATTTTGAGAACTGAAAAAAGGAATTGAGCGATGAACCACAGCACACCGTAATCGACGGTTAACTCAAGGCCAGGTGCAATCGTCGGTAAGGTTTCCTGAAGCTTGGGGCCCAGAAAAAGTCGATTTGAAACCGTCGCGCTGCCGCCACTCGGGACAGTCACCGCAGGGCCGTAAAATCCGACGATGTAGCGATTACTCGTCAGGGCATACGAGTAGAAGTGCTGCTTAACCTGAGGATTCGGAATGAGCGCTGCGAGAAAGTAGTGCTCAACAACAGCGAGCCAACCTGCCGTAACGTCTGCATCAATTGGTTCATCTTTGAGATCGGTAAATTTGTGCTTGCTGTAGTGCTTTTCAGGCGTAGAAACGGCAACGCCAGTGAAGGTTGGGACCAACTGACGACCAGCCGGCATGCTCAGACGTTTGAGCTGTTGGTAGTGATTAAATGTCCATGGCGACGGGCCGGTGTTGTGAACATCGAAGCGCTCTTCGACAGCGTAAGAGCCTCTGTGAAATATCAGGGTACGGGTGACCTCCAGGCCATTGGCAGAGTGCCAGCGCAGCGGTACTTCTAAAACATCCTGACCGGGAGCTAGTGCGTATTGAGTCTGAGGGGACTCAAAAACAGTGTAGTGATCGGCGCTAAGCTCTGCGCCCTTTAACCCGGCCTCGGCAAGGAATTCGTGCTCCGCGCTTGGCGATAGTAAGTCGTAGGCCAAACCAGACTGCTGATCAGAGTCGGCGTATTTCAGCAGGGTAAGTTTCTGCAATACGCCGCCCACCGGGTTTACTTCGAGAGCCAGAACATCGGTTTCGACTCTCAGTGGCGATTTCGTGGTCGCTGGGGTTGCAGATGCTGAATCTGGCGGCGTTGCCGGAGTTGGGGAGGGGAGCGTTGGAGTAGAGACAGGGGGGGGCTGAAGCGCTACCGGTTCGCTGGTTGGGTGAGATCCATAGTCTCTTTGCCAAGCCTCCCACAAGAGGAGGCCGACAAAACTGAGCAAAATGACTAGCAACAGGCGAATGTTTTCGGTCGTCACAAGGATTTACCGGTGGGGCTTGAGGTTAGACGGGTGTGAAAGATGATCAAGGTAGGCCAGCGGTCAGACAGTGCTTTGACCAGGAGTTCAGGAGACTGGCCAGCTACAGTATTTTTCGCTAGCACAACGATATCCATGGGGATGTTTCGTACGCTCGAGTGGCGGAAGCTCTCGCGGATAATTCGTTTAGCCCGGTTCCGGTCAACTGCTAAACGAAGCGATTTCTTGCTAACCGCGATGCCGAGTCGCGCGTGGCCGAGCGTATTGGGTAAAGCGATGTAGGTGAAGAATTTGTCAGATGCGCGGGTGCCGCTTTTGAAAAGGGCGTCGAAAGCCTGCGCCTCTCTCAGTCGGTGTTCCGGCCGAAATGTAAATTCTTGGGAACTCAGACTTGGGTCAGACGCGCACGGCCTTTGGCTCGGCGGGCTCTAATGACTGAACGGCCGCCTCGAGTTCTCATGCGGGCTCTAAAACCGTGCGCTCGGGCGCGCTTGAGTTTGCTGGGTTGGTAGGTGCGTTTCATCTTTGTTTCTCTACTGGAAGGCTATTGGACAGTGCGATGTGCTGTCGTTGTTATGTTCTGCTACCGGGCCGAGGAGGATACGTTCCGATGCTGATTAGTGTCAATCAAAACAACACCCTGCCGGAGTCTTACGCATTAAATGGCTTAGGCAGTGTCTCGGGTATACACTCGGTCGCCCGTCATAGATGACCAGCATCCGAAACATCTCATGAGCCTTCTGTGGCAACAATGTAAAGCCAAGTTAGAAGAAGAGCTGACGCCCCAACAGTTCAACACTTGGGTTCGGCCTTTAGCGGCGATTGCCACCGCTGAGGATGTGCTGGAAATCAGGTCGCCCAACAAGTTTGTGCTGGACTGGGTTCGGGAACGCTACTGGACTCGAATCGTTGAACTACTGGATGAGTTTTCCGGCAAAACGGTGACCGCAACGATGATCGTGGCGGCCGGCTCCCTTGCGGATGTGACCGATGTCGGTACGCGCGTTGTGCAAGAGAAGGCGCCTGCATCAACGAAGGCAAGCCCTTCAAGGCGAATTCCGACGACCGTTCGAAAAGAGTTCACGTTTGAGAATTTTGTTGAGGGAAAATCTAACCAGTTGGCGCGGGCAGCCTCGATTCAGATTGCAGAAAACCCAGGCAAGTCCTACAACCCACTGTTCATTTGCGGTGGGGTTGGCTTGGGGAAAACGCATCTTATGCACGCTGTGGGAAATCACCTTTTTTCGAAAAATCCAACCGCTAGGGTGGCGTACTTACACTCCGAGCGTTTTGTCGCAGATATGGTGCGTGCCCTTCAGCACAACACGATCACCGACTTTAAGAAACACTATCGTTCCGTCGATGCGCTGATGATTGACGACATTCAATTCTTCGCCGGGAAAGAACGGTCTCAGGAAGAGTTGTTTCACACATTCAATAGCCTGCTGGAAAGTCAAAAGCAGGTCATTTTAACGTGTGACCGTTACCCCAAAGAGGTAGTGGGAATTGAAGATCGGCTTAAGTCACGCTTCGGTTGGGGTCTGACAGTCGCAATCGAGCCGGCTGAATTGGAAACGCGGGTTGCGATCCTTTTAAGTAAAGCTCAGGCGACACCAATTCGATTGCCTCATGAGGTGGCTTTTTTCATAGCCAAAAGATTCAAATCCAACATTCGTGAGCTCGAAGGGGCTTTGCATCGAGTAGTAGCGAAGTCCAATTTCGCTGGTCAGACCGACATCACGCTCGATTTCGCAAAAGAAGCACTTAAAGACCTGCTCGCATTGCAAGATAAGCAGGTTACGGTTGAAAACATCCAGCGGACGGTTGCTGAGTACTTCAAGATGCGTGTCGCCGATCTGTTGTCCAAGCGACGTAACAGGTCCGTCGCACGTCCTCGTCAGATAGCGATGGCATTAGCGAAAGAGCTGACGAATCACAGCCTCCCGGAGATTGGCGATGCATTTGGCGGCAGGGACCACACAACAGTCATCCATGCGTGCCGTAAAATTGCCGAACTTAGGCGGATTGAAGAGCGATTACGAGAAGACTATTCGAACTTGGAACGGATACTTACAAGCTAGGGTAGAAGCTGTGGGTAGATTCATAATTAGGGACCGCTTGGATCCGAAGATTTGTTTTTGTGCACATAAACAGCGTAGTTATGCACAGCTAAACAGCGCACGGCGGAGGACCCTAAGCATATGATTTCTAAAACCTAATAATCTTTTCCACAGAAAAACGGCGCCTAATAATCACAATAAGTCTGATATTCATATGAAAATATCTGTTAGTAGAGAAGTATTGTTACCCGCTCTCCAAGCCGCTGGAAACGTCGTGGATCGGCGGCAGTCCATGCAAATCCTTGGAAACTTTTTGCTAACCGCTAAGGGTGATGAACTCTCGGTGACAGCGAGCGACCTTGAAGTGGAAGTCTCAATCGCGTGTCGAGCAGAAATTGCACGCGAGGGCTCGGCTACGCTACCTGCGAAGAAGCTTCTGGATATTTGTCGAAGCTTGCCGCCGGACTCAATGCTTCAAATCGATGTCAGTGGTGGCAAAGGTAAAGTCCAATCGGGGCGGAGTCGGTTCAGTTTAGGAGTGCTCCCCTCGGAGGATTTCCCGACCGTAGAAGGTTTCAACACCGTCACCAAGTTGGAAGCGGACGCCAACGTCCTCTCAGACCTGATTAGCAGCACACAGTTTGCGATGGCGCATCAGGACGTCCGCTATTACCTGAACGGTTTGTTATTGGAACTGTCGAGCTCGACTATCCGAGCTGTAGCGACAGATGGTCACCGGTTGGCGTTGTGCGACAGGGATCTCGCAACCGGTTTGACAAACCCGGTCCAGGTAATCGTGCCCCGGAAAGCGGTTCAGGAAATCCAACGAATGCTAGGCCATCACGAGGGCTTGGTTACGGTAGTTCTGGGTGAAAACCATATCAGCGTACAGATCGCTGGGCAGTTGTTGATAGCGAAGCTTGTTGACGGAAAATTCCCTGATTATCAGAGGGTTATACCTAAGCAGGGCGAGAAAATGGTTATTGCTAACAGAGAGGCAATTAAGGCTGCTTTCTCGCGAACGTCCATCCTGTCGAATGAAAAATTCAGAGGTGTGCGCCTAGTGCTCAGCAGAGACCTACTAAAGGCGATGACCAATAATCCGGAGCAGGAGGAAGCTGAGGAGGACATCGAAGTGGAATATGAAGGCGCTGACCTGGAGATTGGGTTCAATGTCTCTTATCTTCTGGATGTTCTTTCGGTGCTGAAGTCGCCATTCGTACGGATCGAGTTGTCTGACGCCAACAGTAGCGCTGTGATTTATGCAATGGATGACGAGAGGGCTAAGTACGTGATCATGCCAATGCGGCTATAAACAGGCCGCCTCTCTGTTGTGAAATATTTATAGATGGCTCTATTGTCGGAGGTTGTGATCCGGGATTTCAGAAATATTTCGGATCAACGACTGAAATTCGCGCGAAATTTAAACGTAATTGTTGGCAGAAATGGTAGCGGCAAAAGTAGTTTGCTCGAGGCTGTGAGCGTTCTAGGCACGGGGAAGGCTTTTACCGGTGCTACAGCGTCGGATTTCGTGGCTAAGGGTTGTCAGTCTTCGATGGTTACCGGAACGGTTGAATTCGCAGGATGCCGGGTGGCCATGGGCGTAGAGAAGACCCGCTCTGCGACCATATGCCGGGTGGACGGGCAGGCGGTTAGATCAGCGTCGTCGCTGGCGGCGTACATGCCGTTGGTGTCGTTGGATGCTCAAATGTTCCAGATGGCGGCTAACGCACCCGCTTACCGGAGAGGGATTCTTGATCGGACGTTGTTTCACGTGGAACAGGGCTATCTAGTTCTGTTCCAGCGTTATTTCCGAGCGTTACAAAATCGTAACCAACTTATTCGGCGCAGTTCGAAAGATGATGAATTGCGGTATTGGACTGAAGAATTTGTAACGCAGGGCGAAGAGTTAGATCGCCTTCGCCGGAAATGCGTAGATCGGTTAAATGCTAACCTCCGGATGTATGTTGATCTGGCAGCGCTGGGTGATGTTTCACTCGTCTATGCCGCAGGTTGGCGAGAGGGTACTAGTCTGGCGGATGCCTTGAGGGAATCGAGGGACAGGGAGCAGTTTCTAGGCGCTACTACAGTCGGGCCGCACAGGGCCGGTTTAAAAATTCTCCTTAACGGATTCCCGGTAAAACAGACGACCTCACGTGGGCAATCGAAGTTAATAGCCTGCCTGATAGCGGAGGCTCAGGTTCGAGCCCTAGAGAACAATGGAGGGGAGTCCCCTCTTATTCTGGTGGATGACCTTTGTGCGGAGTTAGACCGCGATTCGCAGGAGCGCTCGCTCACACTTCTTCTGCAAGAAAATAGACAAGTATTCATAACCGCAATCTACGGCGACGACCTGACGATTCCCTCGAGTTCATATGACGTCCGAAAGTTTCACGTGAAACATGGCGTTTTCTCAGTTGCGTAGCACCCTTTAAGGATTTTTATGACAGCGACTTATGACTCCTCAAACATCAAGGTCCTTAAAGGTCTGGAAGCTGTTCGAAAGCGGCCTGGCATGTACATCGGTGACACTGATGATGGAAGTGGTCTACATCACATGGTGTTTGAGGTAGTAGACAACTGCGTCGACGAAGCGCTCGCGGGCTATTGCACCGAAATCTTCATCAAGATTCTTTCCGACAACCTGGTATCCGTTACTGATAACGGTCGAGGTATCCCCGTAGATATTCATCAGGAGGAAGGCAGATCAGCTGCGGAGGTCATCATGACCACGCTCCATGCTGGCGGAAAATTTGATGATAATTCCTACAAGGTTTCGGGCGGCTTGCACGGCGTCGGCGTTTCTGTTGTCAACGCGCTTTCAGAGAAGCTTGAGTTAACCATTCGCCGGGACGGTTTTGTATGGTTTCAGGAATACCAAAACGGTGACCCCGTCTCCGCACTCAAAAAAATAGCTGAATCGGACGAGCATGGAACAACCGTGACGTTTCAACCCAGCGTTAATACGTTTCAGAACATCGACTTTCGGTACCTTATTCTTGCCAATCGGCTCCGTGAACTTTCTTTCCTAAATGCCGGATTAACCATCCATCTTTCCGATACGCGGGATGGCCAAAGCGAAACTTTTCGTTACGAAGGCGGGATAAAAACGTTTATTGAACATCTTCAGCAGACTAAGGAGCCAATCCACGAAAACGTCTTGCATGTCGTGACCATGCGCGATGGGATTCAGGTAGAAGTGGGCATGCAGTGGAATAGCCTTTATCAAGAGAATGTCTTCCCTTTCACCAATAACATTCCTCAAAGGGACGGTGGTACTCACCTATCAGGCTTTCGCGGGGGTCTAACTAGAAGCATCACCAACTATCTTGAAAAAGAAGGTTGGCTTGCGAAACAAAAAATTCAGATTACGGCCGAGGACATTCGAGAGGGTTTGACTGCAGTCGTCTCGGTTAAAGTCCCCGACCCGAAATTTTCCTCGCAAACCAAGGATAAATTGGTCTCCAGCGAGGTCAAGAATGTCGTCGAAACGGTGATTTACGACTATGTAGGGACTTATCTTCTCGAGCACCCCTCTGAGGCGAAGGTCATCGCTGCGAAAATCGTGGAAGCCGCGCGCGGACGAGAAGCCGCACGGAGAGCAAGAGAGCTAACGCGTAAAAACCCGCTGGATATTGCCGGACTCCCAGGAAAACTCGCAGATTGCCAGGAGCGAGACCCGGCAAAATCTGAATTGTTTATCGTGGAGGGTGACTCCGCAGGCGGCTCAGCTAAACAAGGCAGAGACCGCCGCTACCAAGCTATTCTGCCGCTCAAAGGCAAGATTCTGAACGTAGAGAAAGCGCCGGATCATCGAATGCTTTCTTCGGCAGAAGTGGCAACCTTAATCAAAGCGTTGGGATGTGGGATCAAGGAAGACTACGCCCCCGATAAGCTTCGGTACCACCGCATCATCATCATGACTGATGCCGACGTCGACGGGTCTCATATCCGAACTTTGCTGTTGACCTTCTTCTATCGTCGCATGCCCGAACTTATCCACCGCGGTCACATCTTTATCGCTCAACCGCCGCTTTATAAGCTCAAACGCGGCAAGCAGGAGAGGTATATCAAGGACCAACAGGAGTTTGACCAGTATATGGTTGAGCTTGCTTTACAAGACGCGACCGTGCTTCGCGACGAGACAGCAATTCCGCCACCGGAGATGGCTGACATTGGTGCTAATTATCTGATGTTGCGCCGTTTGACCGACCGTCTTGCGCGCCGCTACGACCCGGCTCTACTGGACGTCGTTCGCCGTATGGCGTCTTTTGCAGTGCCGGATATCGCTGAGCAAAACTATCTGGAGCAATGGCGAAAAGAGCTCGAGACCGCCATGTCAGGAATTCGGGATGTCGCTGGTTTCACCGCTCACATCGATTTTCGGGACCCGGTCCAATGGGCACTTAAATTGACCCTCAAGGTTAGAGGTGTTGAGTCTAAGGCTTTGTTTGAAAGGGATTTTTTCCTCTCCCCAGAGTATCGGCAACTGGTCTTTCTAAGCGCAATCCTTGATTCCGAAGACATCACCTACGTCTTGGCGAAAGATTCCAAGAGACAAACGCTGAAAACGCTTCGTGCAGTGATGGACACCCTTCTTGAGGACGCCCACAGGGGCCTCACGACACAACGATACAAAGGCTTGGGCGAGATGAACCCGGATCAGCTCTGGGAAACCACGATGGACGCCGAGACTCGTAATTTGATGCAGGTAAAAGTCGAAGATGCCATTGGTGCCGACGAAATATTTTCGACACTGATGGGTGACGCAGTTGAACCCCGTCGCGAGTTTATCGAGCGCCACGCGTTGAGTGTGACTAATCTCGATACCTAACGACCCTGTTAAAGCACGGCAGCCGCCGCTAAGCACACAACCTCCCTGGCGCCGCGTCGCGCCAGGCAACCAGCGGCGGCAGCGAAGGTGGCCCCGGTGGTGATGACATCGTCCACCAGCACGATTCGGAGCCCTTCGACGCTTGACGGGGCCTCAAAGGCGCCGACCAAATTTGTTTGTCGGCGCTGCCGTCTTAGGCCTTTTTGCGCAGCTGTGTGCTTCCGCTTTACCAACAAATCCGGGTTAACCAAAGATTTGGTGTGCGAACCGATAGCCTCCGCCATCAGCCAAGTTTGGTTGTAACTGCGGGCCCAGTGACGCCTTAGGCTTTGTGGCATCGGGCAAATGCAAACAGCCGACCAATCAAGTGGCGGCAGATTTCGGCTCATCAGATCACCCAACAGCGAGGCCAGGCCCACATTGTTGTTGTACTTTGCATTAGCGATGAGCCGTCTCACCGGAAATTCGTATCGAAGACTGGCATAGCAGGGGTGTCCTACGCGAAAACCACGAACGCGTGGTTCAGCGCGCCACGGCAGGTCGGCCAGACATTGGCCGCAGAGCGCATCCGTACTAATCAGCTCAAGGCACAACACACATCGGCCAAGAATAGGCCGATTGTAAGGGCGAAACGCTTCCCATAAGCTTGACGCCAAATTTCCAACTGTCGCCATCTTTCCGAACTCCCTTTCGGAACGTCACTATTGCAGCCATCTGGAGCCCGCATGCTAGACCTTGACCGTACAGCTTCTCAGGTTTCTGAGGCACCGTTGCACCATACGACCCGATGGTCCATTGACGCCGCCGTATCCCTGATTCAACAACCGTTTAACGACTTGCTCTTTCAAGCGCAAGCGGCGCATCGTGCTCACTTCAACCCGAACGAAATCCAGCTCAGCACACTGCTTAACATCAAAAGCGGTGGGTGCCCCGAAGACTGTGGTTATTGTCCCCAAAGCGCTCGCTACGATACCGGCGTCACCGCTACGCCGCTAATGTCCGTTGACGCCGTGTTGACCTCTGCGCTTCAGGCCAAAGCTGCGGGCGCGACAAGATTCTGCATGGGCGCAGCGTGGCGCGCCCCTAAAGACCGTGAGGTCGCTCAGGTCGCAGAACTCGTTGCGGCGGTGAAGGGCATTGGCATGGAAACCTGCGTCACCCTCGGGATGCTGAAACCCTCTCAGGCCGAAAGCCTGAAATCCGCCGGCCTCGATTACTACAACCATAATCTCGACACCTCTCCCGAACACTACGGCGACGTCATTTCTACCCGAACCTACCGGGATCGCCTCGATACCCTCGACGCGGTCCGCGACGCAGGGATCAATGTCTGCTGCGGGGGCATCGTGGGATTGGGCGAAAGCGTCCGTGACCGTGCTGGACTCCTATGTCAGTTAGCGAATCTCGCGACGCCGCCGGAGAGCGTTCCCATCAACCAGCTCGTTAGGGTTGAAGGCACCCCGCTGGCTAACGAAGCCGCTGTTGATTGTTTCGACGTGATCCGAACCATCGCTGCGGCCCGCATCATGATGCCAAGCTCCTTTGTGCGCCTCTCTGCGGGTCGCAAGGAACTGGGCGAAGCGGGCCAGGCCTTGGCATTTTTCGCCGGGGCCAATTCCATTTTTTACGGGGAACAACTGCTCACGACACCAAACCCGCAACAAAACGAAGACCAGGATTTGCTCGCACGATTAGGCATCAAAACCATGGTAGGTCAGGCTTAAATCCTGAGAGCAGGATAAACGCACAATGAGCTCTCGCCGGCTCGCAGCGCTCCCGGACACTCGGAAGCGTTCATTAGAAAATCGCAGAGGCCCACAGGGTTCATTGATCCAAGTGGGCGACCAACGGCTGGTGAACTTTTCCAGCAATGACTACCTGGGGCTCGCCAATGACCCACGGTTAACTGATGCGGCTCGTCAGGCGATCGAACTTTACGGTGTTGGCGCAGGCGCTGCCGGATTGCTCTCCGGCTGGACTGATGCCCATGCCGAACTCGCCAATTCCCTACAAGTATTTATGGCACGGGACCGAGCTTTACTGTTTTCTTCTGGCTATATGGCCAACCTGGGCGTCGTCGCAGCTCTCGCAGACCGCCACACGGACATCCTGCACGACCGCATCAATCACGCCTCCCTCATTGACGCGGTTAAATTGAGCGGCGCCAATTCAATACGCTACCGTCACGCTGATCCGGCAGACTTTGAGGCCAGGATCCCGAATAACCCTGCCCATTCACGGATGCTGTTATCCGACACGGTGTTCAGCATGGACGGCGACCTTGCCCCTGTTTCCGAGCTCGCGGCAATCGCGAAAGCCCATAACGTCCTGCCGATTTTTGACGACGCGCATGGCTTCGGTGTCGTTGGCAACGGACGAGGCCTTGTCCACGCCGCCGGGCTAACTCAGGAACAAGCGCCGCTCGTGGTGGTTACATTCGGCAAAGCGCTGGGAACCGCCGGCGCGGCAGTAATCGGTAGATCAGACCTGATAGAGACACTGCTGCAGACGGCGCGACCGTTCATTTACGATACGGCGATGCCGCCCCTGATTGCGGCGGCAACCCACCGTGCGTTGCAACTGGTAGATGAAGACTCTGGCCTTCTGCGCCGCTTGCACCAGAACATCGCCGACTTTCAGCGGGCGATGGACGCCGCCGGTCTGCCGCGAACCGAGTCCTCCACGCCTATCCAACCCATCATACTCGGTGCCGACGAACTCGCCTTGGCAATGGCGAACGCGCTTCGCGAAGCAGGCTTTTACGTCCGCGCAATTCGGCCACCGACCGTGCCGGAAGGCACCTCGCGATTAAGAGTTTGTCTATCGGCAGCTCACACGGCCGACCAAATTTCCGGTTTGGTATTAGCGCTCAAGCGCTTGCTCCCGCCCAAGCACATCAAGGTTTGAAGCATGATTGCTCTGGATAGAACCGCTGTCCGCCGTGCTTTTAACACAGCGGCCAACACTTACGATGCTCACGCAGCCCTGCAACGAGAGGTTGCTGACCGCTTGCTGCAACGCCTCGATTTTATGCAGCTCGCGCCAAAGCTGCTCGTCGACTTGGGTGCAGGCACCGGCTACTGCGCCAGACATCTTGAGGCGCGCTATAAAAAGGCGGCTGTTTTATTGGTCGACCTCGCGCCCGGCATGTTGGTGGAAGCCCGTCGGCACCGTCGTTGGCGCTCACGCCAGCGATACGCCTGCGCTGATGCCGTGAGCCTGCCCGTCGCCGAAGCCAGCTGCGACCTGATTATTTCGAGCCTCACCTTTCAGTGGTGCGAGGACCTCGTCGCGGTGTTGAAGGAATGCCGAAGAGCGCTTAAGCCCGGAGGGCTTTTGCTGTTTTCGACCCTGGGCCCGGATACGTTGAAGGAACTACGAAGCGCTTTTGCCAGCATCGACTCAGCGCCACACGTAAACCGTTTCGTCGACATGCATATTGTGGGCGACGCGCTGATACAGGCTGGCTTCAGTAGCCCGGTGCTTGAGCGCGAAGACCTGACGGTGACCTATCCAGACGTCCTCACTTTGATGCGTGACCTCCAGGGTATCGGCGCGCGCAACAGCGACCGTGCCCGCCCGCGGCACCTCGCCGGACGGGAAACCTTGAAAAACCTCGCGCACGCTTACGAGCGCTTTAGAGTGGGCGCGGCCTTACCGGCAACCTACGAGCTGGTTTTTGGGCATGGTTGGGTTGCCCCGCAAGCCCGCCCGCAAGATGGCACTAGTGTCTTCCCGATCAGTCGCCTAACGAGACGTTCGTGAGATGGACTGCTTTATCACGGCCACTGACACCGGGGCAGGCAAAACCTATGTCACCTGCGCCCTGCTGAAGGCGCTGTCGAATCTCGGTATCGGGATCGCGGCGCTGAAACCCATCGCCGCAGGTTTTGAATCTTATGGGACTGAACGCATCAACGAAGACGTCTATCGGCATCGAGCCAGTGCGTCCGTCCAACTGGACCCTGCTATCGCTAATCCTTACGCCTTCGAAGCCCCCACCGCGCCTCATCTCGCTGCTGCGCTAGAGGGCCGGAAGGTAGAACTCTCCGTTATCGAGCACGCTTTCGAGCGTGCCAAGCTTGCCGCCGACATCGTTATCGTCGAAGGCGTGGGTGGCTGGTGTCTCCCCATTAATCCGGAGCAAATGCAGGCTGATCTGGTCCGCCATCTGCGTCTCCCCGTTGTCATGGTTGCTGGAATTCGATTGGGCGGCCTCAATCACAGCCTGTTAACCGCTCGCGCCATCGAGGCTGATGGCTGTGAACTGATCGGATGGGTCGCCAACATCGTAGATCCCACGTATGCGTATGCCGAGCAAACCATCGACTCTCTTCTGCCCAGAATCCCGGCACCTTTGCTCGGGCGTCTCACATGGGGGCCTGAGGAAGCTAACCGGGCGACGTACAACGCCTTGGCCGATGCGACAGCCACGCTGTCGCGGCCGCGGAACGCCTAAGCTATCCGGAGTCAGGTCATGCTAGAGACCCTGCAGCACGAGGCCTACGACCATACAGTCTGGGTGGTTCGCCCCACGCGCTCGCTCACATGGCAGGAAGCCAAACGCTGGCTGTGTCTCATCTCTCTCATCCCGCTTGCCAGTGGCGGCCTGTTCCTCTGGTTCGGTGCACCCTTCGTCCTCCCGTTTGCTGGCCTTGAGATCGCCCTGCTGTGGGCCGCCTTTTACTACGTCCAATGGCAGGGCCAATGGCGAGAAGTGATCGATCTCTCAACGCGGGCTCTGGTGATCGAGCGCGGTCGCCATGAGCCGACCCAGCGTGAGGAATTCGACCCCGCTTGGGTGAGGGTCGAACTCGAACAGCGCGGAAGGTGGAGCCATAGCAGCCTTTTCTTACGCTCCCACGGGCGCTACACGGAGCTCGGCAGCTTCCTGACCGATGGCGAGCGCAAGACATTGGCGAAAGCCCTGATTAACGCTCTTAAGAAAAGTCGTTAGAATGCATCGGCAAGCGTGGGATAACCCCTCCTACACCGTAAGTGACCGGGCAAGCCCGAAGCCCAGATCCTGTAAGAATTCATTTAGAAGATGAGGAAACGATTAATGACAACCTCAGCAATCCGACGCGGTGCCCGCCGTATGGCAGCTGTACTAGCTATGGCGCCACTCGTTGCAAGCGCAGATTGGGACAAACTCAATCTCACCCGCGGCGTGACCCCTTACAGCGAAGAAGTCTACCAACTTCATATGCTGATCTTGTGGGTCTGCGTAATCACCGGCATCGGTGTGTTTGGTGCCATCTTCTACTCCATCCTCAAGTTCCGTAAATCCAAAGGTGCGGTGGCCGCGCAGTGGCATGAGAACACGCTTGTAGAGTTCCTTTGGACTGCTGTGCCGGCCGTGATTCTGGTCGTGATGGCGATTCCTGCGACCAAGGCGTTGGTCATGATGGAAGACGTCGCGCACTCCGATATGACCATCAAGGTCACGGGCTATCAGTGGCGCTGGCGCTACGACTACATCAATGAAGGCGTGTTCCTCTATAGCGGTCTGGCCCGTACGAGCGACGTTGCCCGCCAACTCAATTCCGGCATTGACCCTAAAACGGTCGATAATTATCTGCTTGAAGTGGACCGCGAACTGGTGTTGCCGGTGGGCCGTAAAATTCGCTTCCTGACCACGGCTTCTGACGTCATTCATGCCTGGTGGGTGCCGGCGCTGGGCTGGAAACGCGACGCCATTCCGGGATACATCAACGAATCCTGGGCGCTGATCAAAGAACCAGGCGTCTATCGAGGCCAATGTGCAGAGCTGTGCGGCAAGGACCATGGCTTTATGCCGATCGTCGTCCGCGCGCTGCCGGAAGCCGAGTACAAAGCATGGTTAGAAAAGACGAAAGCTGAGCAAGCCCCGAAGACCGCCGACAGCGCTTCGGCGCCAGGCGTATCTGTCGCGACAGCGCAGTAGCGCTGACGCCAAGCAGACCGAACAACTCTGAAATCACTGTTTGAGGATTAACTCATGAGCGAGGCAGCAGCCCACCACGATGCCCACCACGAACATCATGCCACCGGCATGATGCGTTGGTTGACAACGACGAACCATAAAGACATCGGTACGATGTACCTCATCTTCTCGCTGATCATGTTCTTCATCGGCGGTTCGATGGCGATGATCATCCGTCTGGAACTGTTCCAGCCGGGTCTCCAGTTCGTGAACCCGCAGTTCTTCAACTCCATGACCACCATGCACGCGCTGGTGATGATCTTCGGCGCGGTCATGCCTGCATGGACGGGCTTCGCCAATTGGCTGGTGCCCCTGATGATCGGCGCTCCTGATATGGCGTTGCCACGTCTGAACAACTGGAGCTTCTGGATCCTGCCCTTCGCCTTCTCGTTGCTGCTCGGCACGCTCTTTATGCCTGGCGGCGCGCCGGCCGGCGGATGGACCATGTACCCGCCACTGGTCCTGCAGACGGGTGAAGCGTTCCCGTTCCTCATCTTCGCCGTGCATTTCATGGGCGCCTCGTCCATCGCCGGCGCCATCAACATCATCGCCACCGTCTTCAACATGCGCGCGCCTGGCATGACGCTCATGAAGCTGCCGCTGTTCGTGTGGACCTGGATCATCACCGCGTTCTTGCTCATCGCCTCCATTCCGGTACTCGCCGGCGCGGTCACGATGTTGCTAACCGACAAATTCTTCGGCACTTCTTTCTTTAGCGCTGCCGGCGGCGGCGACCCGGTGATGTTCCAGCACATCTTCTGGTTCTTCGGGCACCCCGAGGTCTACATTCTGATCCTGCCCGCGTTCGGCATTGCGTCGGCCATCATCCCGACTTTCGCGCGCAAGCCGTTGTTCGGCTACAGCTCGATGGTGTACGCCGCCGCTGCAATCGCGTTCCTCTCGTTTATTGTCTGGGCCCACCACATGTTTACCGTCGGCATGCCGCTCGCCGGCGAATTGTTCTTCATGTATGCGACGGTGCTAATCGCGGTACCAACGGGCGTGAAAGTGTTCAACTGGGTTGCCACCATGTGGCAGGGCTCCATGACCTTCGAAACCCCGATGCTCTTCGCTATCGCCTTCGTGGTTCTGTTTACGATCGGCGGGTTCTCCGGGCTGATGCTTGGCGTGACCCCGGTGGATTTCCAGTATCACGACACCTATTTCGTGGTGGCCCACTTCCACTACGTGCTCGTGACCGGCGCCATCTATTCCTTGATTGCCGGAACTTACTTCTGGTTGCCGAAGATGACCGGGCATATGTATGACGAGAAGCTCGGCAAGCTGCACTTCTGGTTGTCGACTATTTCGGTCAATGTGCTGTTCTTCCCGCAGCACTTCCTTGGCTTGGCCGGCATGCCCCGTCGTATCCCCGACTACGCGGTTCAGTTTGCCGACTGGAATATGGTGTCGAGTATCGGCGGCTTCGTGTTCGGCGCCTCACAGCTGCTTTTCGTCATTGGCATCGTGAAGTGCATTCGCGGCGGTGAAAAAGCAACGGCTCAGGTCTGGGAAGGCGCGCACGGTCTGGAGTGGACGCTCCCGTCACCGGCGCCCTATCACACCTTCTCCGAGCCGCCGCCGGCTGCCAGCATTGAAGGGGGCATGCGCTAACCGGTAGCGCCCCAATGTCAAAGCAAGCAAGCCTGCCCCCGCGGGGTTCCCAACAGCGTAGCGCCGTGAAAACGGCGCTACTTCTCGCGGTGGTCGCCCTCGGCTTTTACATCGCATTTTTCTTGACCAGGACCTAACGCGTGGCCAGCACCAGCGTCCAAAGAACGGCTAATCGCAAGCTTGTCGGGCAACTGCTGGTGTTAACGGCAATGATGTTCGGGTTTGGATATGCATTGGTGCCCCTGTATAACGTGTTCTGCGAGGTCACGGGCATCAATGGTAAAACCGGCCGCTTGAGTCAGGTGCAAGCGGCCACTCTGGTGCCGGATAAGGCCCGTGAAATCACGGTCGAGTTTGTGACCAACGTGAACGCAGGCCTGCCATGGAATTTCCGGCCCTTGCAGGACAAGGTCGTGGTCCATCCTGGTGTGTTGACCTCGGTCGCTTTCGAGATGGGCAACCGGGCAAACTACGGAATCGTTGGTCAGGCGATACCAAGCCTGGCGCCGCAAACGGCGGCGCGTTATTTCAGCAAGACCGAGTGCTTCTGCTTCGCGCGGCAACCGCTGGCGGCTGGTGAACAGAAAACGGTCCCGGTGCGTTTTATCATCGATCCCAAAATCCCGGCAGATGTTGACCGGGTTACGCTGTCGTACACGTTTTTTGAAGCGCCGCCGGCCCCTGAGCCGCAGGCTGCCGTGAAAGGGAGCGCACCGAACACCTAAGATCGGGCGCAATAGGAAAGTTAAGCAATTAAACTTGATTGAGAGAACCGCAATGGCTACAGCACACGCCCACTATTACGTCCCGGATGCCAGCCGCTGGCCAATCCTTACGACCATTTCCATTTTTGTGATTTTCTATGGTGGTGCGCTGACGCTGAACCACCACTCAATCGGGCCCATCACGCTCGGCGTGGGTTTTCTGTCCTTGTTTGCGATGCTTTTCGGGTGGTTTGGTGACGTCATTCGCGAGAGCGAAGGGGGGCGTTACGGACACTGGGAGGACGTCAGTTTCCGCATGGGAATGATGTGGTTCATCTTCTCCGAAGTCATGTTCTTCGCCGCTTTTTTCGGCGCCCTGTTTTACTCCCGGGTCCTGTCCGTTGAGTGGTTGTCTGGCGCCGGCGCCAAGGCTGCCACCCATGAATTCCTGTGGCCGCACTTCCTGGCCGACTGGCCATTGCTGACGCTGCCCCGTGATTACGGCTTCACCCTCGCTAAAGACGTTATTCCTGCCTGGGGATTGCCGGCGCTGAACACCGCGATTTTGTTGACATCGGGTGGTACGGTCACCTGGGCACACTGGGGTTTGAAGGTGAACAAGCGCGCTCACCTTATCGTTGGTCTGGCTTTTACCGTCGCGTTGGGCGCCCTGTTCGTCTACCTTCAGGCTGGCGAGTATCACCATGCGTATACCGAGCTTGGCCTCACGCTCAACTCTGGCATTTATGGCGCGACGTTCTTCCTGCTGACGGGCTTCCACGGCTTCCACGTTACCTTGGGCACGATCATGTTGGCGGTAATTCTGTTCCGCGCCATGCGCGGCCATTTCACCGAAGAACACCATTTCGCCTTCGAGGCCGTGGCGTGGTACTGGCACTTTGTCGATGTGGTCTGGATCGGCTTGTTTATCTTCGTCTACTGGCTCTAAGCCCAGATTCTGACCGGCCATACCAAGAGGGCGCTCGTGTGAGCGCCCTTTTTTATTTATCTCTATCTTAAAACTGCCTTCGCTTTTTAATGGGGTTTGATGATCCCCAATCCGGCAAGAACCATAAGCACGATAAACAACGTAATAGACAGACCGACCCGCACCGTCAGCGCCTTCACGGTGCCAGTGCCTGAGCCTTTACTGCGGAACAAACTCACGAATGCGCTGCCCAAGGTCACGATGATAGTGACCAGCATGGCGATAACGAAAAAGCGTATGTACGGGTGCCCTTCCATATGAATACAACTACCTTGGGAATCAAAACACCCTTGCACTGTAATCGCCCGCCGCCCGCTCGGCAAAGCGAGCGCGATCATGTCCCTTAAACGCGGTGGCCTATGGGCGACCTTCTCGCTAGGCGTGCTTCTGGTCGCGGTGCTGATTCGGCTCGGGTTTTGGCAACTGGATCGCGCCCAGCAAAAGCGCTTTCTGTATGGCCAGTACTCCGCCGTTGCTCATGCCTCAGCATTGCCTGTTGGGACCACTCCATCGGCAGAACTCACGGCGCAATTATGGCGGCCGGTGACCGTTACCGGCCAATTTGTCGCAAAGTCCCTGTTGCTTGATAACAGAGTCCGGGATGGCATTGTCGGATACGAAGTGCTCAGCCCATTTCAGCTGGTCGACGGTCGCGTCGTGCTGGTAGATCGCGGCTGGCTGAAAGCGCCGGACTTGCGTAGCGACTGGCCCACCGTCGTTGTGCCCTCGACCGCTGCAACTCTGAGCGGGCGGCTTGCCCCCTCACCGAGCACCGGTATCCACCTCAGCAACGCCGTGCTCATCGAACCCGGTCCCTCGGGCATTTGGCGAACGCAGTCCATTGATTTCCCGGCGCTTTCCGAGGCTTTATCCGTCAATCTGGAGCCCTTTATTGTCCTGCTCGATGACGGAATCGAGTCTGGCTACGACCGTCACTGGACTCTGCCCGTCGCCGACGATGGAAAGCATCAGGCTTACGCTGTGCAGTGGTTCACAATGGCCGCGTGCGTTCCCCTACTGCTGGCCTATTGGGTCCGGCGCTCCCGCTACTCTTCCTCTGGCGAGGCTTCCTGACATGTCATCCGTATCTGCTCCACCCCGTCGCAATCGCACCACGCTGATCCTTATTTTTGCGATGTTTATCACGCCAGTGGTGCTGGCATGGTTGCTTGCTAACGGTCACATCGGTCTGGCGGGTCACAAGCGCCTCAACCATGGCGCTCTCCTTTCCCCGCCCATCGACCTGCGCGCCTACCCCGATACCCCCGCGTTGGGCGCTTTGCGCGGCCTTCCGCCCGCGGCCTGGGCTGTGGTTTATGTGGGCCCGAGCGCATGCGCCGAGGACTGCGCGCGCGTTCTTCGGGAGCTGGCGGTTATCCGAACCCTGGTCGGTAACGAGGGCACGCGAGTTTCGGTGTTTGGATTAATGGCTAAAGAGGCGTCCCTTTCAGATCCGACGCTTCCCCGGATTCTGACGGATCCTCTCAGCGTCGCCGCTCTGGGCAAAGACCTCGCTAATCGCGGCCCGGAAGTCACTCTGCCACTGGTCGCGTTTCTCGACTGGCGGGGCCAGATGATGATGTATTTCTCGCCCGATGCACCTCCCGCAGACATCAAAGAAGATCTCCAGCGCTTACTTCGCGCCTCAGCCATCCGGTGATTGAAGATGCTTAAGACCTACCGTGCCCTTTCGCTCATCCTGCCGGTGCTTGCTCTGCTCGTGGTGATCAAGGGGGCCTACGTCCGACTGAGCGACGCTGGCCTCGGATGCCCCGATTGGCCGGGATGCTACGGCCAGATTCTGGTCCCTAAAACGGCCGCCGATGTCGCCAATCCAGCCCATCTCGCAGCGCGCCCCCTCGAAACGGGCAAGGCCTGGCTGGAGATGATCCACCGTTACATGGCCTCTACCCTGGGCTTGCTGATTCTCGTGATGGCTGGCCTCGTGTGGTGTCTCCGGAAGTCGCTCTCTGCCGGCAGTGTGGTGGCCTATTGGTTGGTGCCGCTCGTGTGTTTCCAAGGCGCGCTCGGCATGTGGACCGTAACGCTACTCTTGAAGCCGTTCATCGTGACAGCCCATCTTTTAGGCGGAATCACGACGTTTGCCTTCCTGTGCTGGAACTTCTGGGTGGCAAGAGTTCCCCGCGCGACGAGAGTAGGCCAGCGCCTGTGGCTGTTCACCGTTTTGACGATAGCGGTGCTGGCGCTGCAAATTTTCCTCGGAGGATGGACCAGCACCAATTATGCGGCGCTCGCCTGCACCGATTTCCCCGCCTGTCAGGGCAGTTTTTGGCCGAACATGAACTTTCACGATGCCTTTGTGCTGTGGCGCGGCCTGGGTGTGAATTACGAGTTCGGGGTACTGGATACGCCCGCGCGCACGGCCATCCACTTTGTCCATCGGCTCTGGGCGGTGGTGACTGCCGGCGCTGTTATCGCCTTGGCGCTCGCGGCCTTGCGCGCCGGTAACGGCGCCGGGCGCCAAATCGGGTCGTGTATACTCGCCTTGGTATGCTTGCAGGTCGCGCTCGGCGTCACCAATGTCGTCGGCGGTTTGCCCTTGCCGGTGGCAGTGATGCACAACGGCACCGCGGCCTTGCTCATGGGGAGCCTCGTGACACTCCTCTATTTTTCCACGCGGCCTCAGAATTTTAGCGATTCGAACCGATGACCAATCTCACTGCGGATGTTTCGGCCAGCCCCTCATGGCGCGACTACCTTGCTCTGTGTAAACCGCGAGTGGTGGCGCTGATCGTCTTCACGGCGCTGATCGGCATGCTGATGGCGTCGCCGACGCTGGTGCCGATTGACCGTTTGTTAATCGCCAATCTCGGGATCGCGCTCGCCGCTGCCTCTGCGGCGGCTATCAATCATGTCGCTGAACACCGCATTGATGCGCTGATGGCTCGAACTAAAAACCGGCCGCTGCCACAAGGCGAACTCAACACCCGTCAGGCGTTTATTTTTGCGCTCGCGTTGGGGTTTCTTTCCATGTGTCTGCTGGTTGCGTTTATTAACGTACTGACCGCAGTCCTGACATTTCTTTCACTGATTGGCTACGCGGTGATCTACACCATGTACCTGAAGCACGCGACGCCACAAAACATCGTCATTGGCGGCGCCGCCGGGGCCGCGCCGCCCGTGCTCGGCTGGACTGCCGTTACCGGCACTTTGGATCCGCACTCCCTGCTGCTTTTTTTGATTATTTTCGCGTGGACGCCGCCACATTTCTGGGCCTTGGCAGTCTATCGCCGAGACGACTACGCCAATGCCGAAATCCCGATGCTGCCCAACACCCACGGGGCGGCATTCACCCGCTTGCACGTGCTGCTCTATACAATTTTGCTCATTGCCGTGACGCTGCTGCCGTTCGCTACTTACATGTGCGGGCCGATCTATCTGGCAGGGGCAATGGCGCTGAATGCGGTCTTTCTGTACTACGCGATTCGCATGCAGTTTGACGACAGCGATGCGCTGGCCTACGCCACGTTCAAGTATTCGATTGTTTACCTGACCTTGCTCTTCGCGGTGCTGTTTGTAGACCACTACTGGCCGTTGGCCCACGCGGCTTTCTTCGCGCCTGCACCGTGATGAGAGGGATGCCCCTCATCACGGCGAACCGCTTACGGGGCGAGTAGTAGATTCCGTAAATCGCCGCCGAGCGCCTTCCGCAAGGTCCCAAAGGCCTGATTCTCGATCTGCCGTACCCGCTCAGCCGAAACCGAGTATTTTCTCGCCAGATCCTGCAGGGTCTGCTTGGGTTCCTGTAGCCAACGCGAGGCCACGATATCGCGACTCCGGTCGTCCAGTCGGCCTAAGGCCTGCGCCAAACGTTCTGTGCCGTCTTGAATCTCTTCTACCGCTTCCAACTGGCGAGAGGGTTCAAAACGCATGTCCGCCAGATAATTCACCGGCGCGGGATCGTCTTCCCCGTCATCTATCGATACGTCGAACGCCTGGTCGTGAGCGCTCATGCGCTCTTCCATCAACAACACGGTTTTGGCGTCTACCCCGAGTTCACTGGCAATAACGTCCGCTTCCTGATGACTCAACCAGCCGGAACGCTTCTTGGCGCTACGCAGGTTGAAAAACAGTTTGCGCTGCGCCTTGGTGGTGGCCACTTTGACGATGCGCCAGTTCTTGAGAATGAATTCATGGATTTCTGCCCGCACCCAGTGCACGGCAAAGGACACGAGTCGCACGCCAACGCCGGGGTCAAAGCGCTTCACCGCTTTCATCAATCCGATGTTGCCTTCCTGAATCAGGTCGTTGTGCGCCAAGCCGTAGCCCAGATAGCCACGCGCTACCTTCACCACAAAGCGGAGGTGCGACAGCACGAGTCGGCGTGCGGCAGCCAAGTCGTCTTCTTCACGATAACGGAGTGCGAGAGAGCGTTCTTCGTCCTCGGTGAGCAAGGGCACGCGCCCGACAGCGTCGATGTACGCTTCGAGCGAGCCTACCGGGGTCGGTAAATCGAGAGCATGGGCCATTGTTATGCCTCCTTGATGGAAAAAGTTTAGCACTCGACTAGATAGAGTGCTAAGCCCTTTCGCCGTTCCGTGAGGGAGGTCAAACAATTTCCGGGTCTAGTCTGAGTCGGCCTCCGGACTGCCCAGCAAGGCGTCGACAAAATTGGCCGCCGAGAAACTTTGAAGGTCGTCCTGTTGCTCGCCAACCCCGATAAAACGCAGCGGCAACTTCAAGGCATCGGCGATAGCGAACACGATGCCGCCCTTCGCCGTGCCATCGAGCTTCGTCAAAATGACCGCGCTGAGAGGCGCCGTTTCATTGAATATCCGCGCTTGTTGGAGCGCGTTTTGCCCCATGGTGGCATCGAGCACCAGCAAGGTTTCGTGCGGTGCCTCGGGGTTTTGCTTAGCGAGGACCCGTCTGATTTTGCCCAGCTCGTTCATCAAGCCCCCCTGGGTGTGCAGCCGACCGGCGGTATCCGCCAGTAAGACATCACAACCGCGGGCAAGGGCGGCGGAGTACGCGTCGAAAATCACCGATGCCGGGTCCGCACCCGGGCCCTGTGCGACCACTTGAATCCCAAGCCGCTCACCCCAGGTTTTCAATTGCTCAACGGCGGCAGCCCGAAAAGTGTCGCCCGCGGCAAACATCACCTTATGCCCTTCGGACTGAAGGTGCCGTCCTAGTTTCGCGATGGTGGTGGTCTTGCCCACCCCGTTCACGCCGACGACGAGAATCACAAACGGCACGCCGAGATTGGGCGGGATTTGCAGTGGCTGTTGGACTGCAGACAGTGAGCGAATCATTTCCGCGCGGAGCAGATCAATGAGTGGCTGGCTTTCGCGTCCAGCCTGTTGCCGCACGGTAGCCATGATCTGGCTGGTCACCGGCACCCCGACGTCGGCTTCAAGCAGCGCGTTTTCGAGGGCTTCTAACGAGGAGGCATCAATAGGTTCCCGGCGACCCAGTAGCCGACCGAGACGATTGAGCAGGCTATCCCGCGTGCGGGCTATGCCTTCGCGCAAACGCTTGAACATGGGAAATCCACGCTATCTAGAGAGATTCCAGAAACAGGCGCCGGCACCGCCGCGCCAGCAGTAAGTTGGGTATGCTAACACCCACCGAGCAGATAAATCCGCCGCCTGCCGCGGCCATTGCGGACTTCAACATTGATGACTAAGCCTGGCCTTTTTCTCGCCGTGTGTGCGACCGCGATGTCGTTCACAGCAGCAGCGGCCACTCAGGAATTCACGCTCGACAATGGGCTTAAAGTGATCGTGCAGGAAGATCACCGGGCCCCCGTTGCGGTGTTTCAGGTTTGGTACCGCGTTGGCGCGAGCTACGAGCAAGACGGCGCCACCGGACTATCGCATGCGCTGGAGCACATGATGTTCAAGCGCACTAAAACGCTCGCGACCGGTGAATTCTCCCGCCTTGTCGCCGCCCACGGTGGCCGCGAAAACGCTTTCACGACCCTCGACTACACCACCTACTTCCAGCAGTGGTCGGCCGACGACATCGAATACAGCTTTCGGCTTGAAGCCGACCGCATGCGGAATCTGGAACTCGACGCCAAGGAGTTCGAGAACGAACGCAAAGTCATTCTGGAAGAACGCCGGATGCGTACCGACGACAACCCCCAGGCGCTGGCGGGCGAGGCCACGGCTGCCGCGATCTGGCAAACCAGTCCCTACCGGCAACCCGTCATTGGCTGGGCTGCCGACCTCACCAATCTTCAGCTACCGGACCTGCGTGCGTGGTACGAGCGTTGGTATGCGCCTGCGAACGCCACGGTGGTGATCGTCGGTGATGTCGACCTGGCCGCCATGCGGCAGCTCGCCGAACGCTATTTCGGGCCTCTGCCCAAGCTTGACGTGAAGCCGCCCGCGCCGCGCCCGGAAGTTCCCCAGCGCGGCGAAAAGCGTCTGCAGTTCAGGGACGAAAAAGTGCGCGTCCCTTCGCTGTCGATCTCGTTCAAAACGCCGGTAATGACGCAAGTCGGCCGGTCTGGACCAGATGGCACCAAGGTGGAGGAATGGGAAATCCACGCCCTCGAAGTGCTTGCTGCCGTGCTGGATGGCGGGAGTAGCGCTCGCTTTTCGCGGCACCTGTTGCGCGGGCAGCAGCTAGCCGCGTCGGCCTCTGCCAGCTACGCGGCGCTGTCCAGGCTCGAAGACCTGTTTTCCCTGGATGGCACGCCGCGCGAAGGCGTCTCGCTTGCCCAGCTGGAAGCCGCCCTGCGCAAGGAAATCCTTGAGATCCAGCACCAGCCACCTACCGCTGAAGAATTGGCGCGAGTGAAAACCCAGGTCCGGGCACAGACCATTTACCAGCAGGATTCCCTGTTCTATCAGGCGATGACTATTGGCGCGCTGGAGGTCGTTGGTCTCCCTTGGCAATTCAAGGACCGTTATGACGCCGCAATCGCGGCGGTGACCCCGGCGCAGGTGCAGGCGGTGGCAAAGAAGTATCTCGTCAACGACCGCTCAACCGTTGCCTGGTTGTCGCCCGCAGGGGTAGCCCCATGATGCGCCGTCTGGTTTGCCTCTTACTCTTGCTGGCGGTTACCCCGGCCAGCCTGGCCATGGCAGCCATTCAACGCTGGCAAACCGCGAACGGTGCGCGCGTTTACTTCGTCCCTGCTCAAGAAGTGCCAATGCTTGATGTGCGGGTTGTGTTTGCTGCCGGGAGCGCCCGGGATGGTGACAATCCCGGTCTGGCGACGCTCACCGCCGCGATGCTCGATGAAGGCACCGAAACCCTCAAAGCCGATGATTTCCACGCCGCGATGGAAGCCACCGGCGCCAATTTTGGCGCCGGCAGCGGATTGGAAATGGCATCCCTGTCCTTACGCACTTTGAGCGAGGTCGCCAGCCGTGACGCCGCTTACGCCTTGCTGGCAGCGGTGCTGCGGCAGCCACGGTTTAGCGCGGAGGCGTTTGCCCGCCAAAGGAGCTTGCTGGTGTCCGGTTTGCAAAGCGAACAGGAGTCGCCGGGCGCGATAGCCGACCACGCCTACATGCGGGCGCTGTACGGTCAGCATCCCTTTGGTTCGCCGGAAGGCGGCACGCTGGCCTCGGTGAAAGCCATTTCGCTGCCGATGGTGAAAGCGTTCTACGGTCGCTATTTCGTCGCGACCAACGCGCTCCTGATTTTTGTGGGCGATGCCTCCCGCGCCAACATTGAGCGGCTGGCCGAACAACTCAGTCAGGCCTTGCCCGCCGGCGCGCCGGCGCCAGCACTGCCCGTCGTCCAGCCGCAACCAGCCTCTGCGCAGCACATTGCGTTCGATTCGGCCCAAACCCATGTGTTGCTTGGCGAGTTAGGGACCGCTCGCGGTGATCCCGACCACTTTGCGCTCATCCTTGGCAACCACGTGCTTGGCGGCAATGGCGTGGTGTCGGTGCTATTCAACGAGGTGCGCGAAAAACGCGGTCTTTCCTACAGCGTCGACAGTCACTTCGAACCTTTGGGCTTGCCGGGCCCCTTCACCGCCAGTCTGCAGACCCGCGGCGAACAACAGGCAGAAGCAGTGGCGTTGCTGCGGCGTGAAATCGCCAATTTCGTCGATAACGGACCGGATCCCAAAGCGCTGGAGGAGGCACGGCAAAACCTGCTGGGCGATTTTCCGCTCCGCCTCGACGGCAACGGCAAGATTCTCGACAACCTCACGATGATGGCGTTCTACGGGCTCCCGCTCGACTACCTCGACACTTGGCGCGACAAGATAAAGGCGGTCACCCTGGCCGAGGTGCGCGCCGCCCTCAAGCGTCATCTGCACCCTGAAGCGATGACCCTGGTGACCGTGGGTCGAGAACCCGCCAAGCCCGCAACGCAAGCTCACCCATGAAGCGCCGGTCGAGTCCCAAGCTGCCCGACGCGGGCAAGGTGCGGATTATCGGTGGCCTGTGGCGCGGGCGCAGGCTGACGGTGCCGCCGATCGCTGCGGTTAGGCCGTCCGCCGACCGGGTGCGCGAAACGCTTTTTAATTGGCTGAGCGCGCGCCTTCCCGGAGCGCGCTGTCTGGACCTTTTCGCAGGGACGGGCGTGTTGGGGTTTGAAGCGCTGTCCCGGGGGGCGCTTGACGTCACCTTCCTCGATAACGATTTGGGCGTCATCCAGCACCTGACGAGCACCCGCCAGCTCCTCACGGCTGACCACGCGGAGATCCTTCGTTATGATGCACTGACGTGGTTGCGCCAGCATCAGCCGGTCGCCTACGACGTCGTCTTTGTAGACCCCCCTTTCGCCGCCGAACTGGGCGAGCAAATTCTGGCCGAACTCAGCCGGGGATGGGTTACCGCAACGGGCGTGGTATATGTGGAAGCCCCTGTTGCGCCGTCGCCGAGTCCCCAGTGGACCTGCCTGCGGCAGGGACATACCAGACAAGTGGTGTACACCCTTCTTGCGCCTGCGGGCGCCTCAGCGAATCCGAACGGAGAACCGTAAGTGGGCAACAGGGCGATTTATCCGGGGACTTTTGACCCCATTACCAACGGTCATATCGACATCGTCGCCCGCGCTTCGCGCCTTTTCGGACACGTGATCGTCGCCGTCGCCGCGAGCACCTCCAAAAACACCGCCTTCTCAACGGACGAGCGGGTTGACCTCGCCCAGCGGGTGTTAACGCCGTACGCCAACGTAGAAGTGCATCGCTTTGAGGGCTTGCTCGCGAACTTTGTCCGGCAATGGGACGCCGTTGCCGTCTTGCGCGGCTTGCGTGCGGTGTCCGATTTTGAATACGAATTCCAGCTCGCCGGCATGAACAAACATCTGGTGCCGGAAGCCGACACCATCTTCATGCCGACGCGCGAAAACTATTCCTATATTTCTTCTTCGCTGATTCGCGAAATTGCCTCTTTGGGCGGCGAAGTGGGTGAGTTCGTGCACCCGATCGTGCGCGAAGCGCTAGCCGAGCGTCTGGGCAAACGCGCGATCAAGAAATAAGTCGCTCACGATGGCGTTGCGCATCACCGACCAATGCGTGAACTGCGACGTCTGCGAGCCTGAGTGCCCCAATGAAGCGATCTTCGAGGGGCCCGAGCATTACGAAATCAACCCGTCCCGTTGCACCGAGTGTGTCGGTCATTTTGACCGGCCACAGTGCGTCCAAGTTTGCCCGGTCGACTGCATTCCGCGCGACCCGGCCTATCCCGAAACCGAGGCCGAGCTGCAGGCCAAATTTGAGCGCCTGACGGCGGCACCCTGACGCCACATCCGGCCGAGGAGACCGCGCGATGATATTCCGCAAACCACTATGGCTCGCCCTGCTGGGCCTGCTGTTGTTGCCCTTCCCCTCCGCTCACGCCCGCGAGTTGCCGGTTGCGCCGGGTCAGGCCGCCGTGGCCTCGGCACACCCGTTGGCGACTGCTGCCGGCCAGGAGATCCTGCAAGCAGGTGGCAATGCCTTTGACGCGGCGGTCGCTGTAGCGGCCGCGCTGGCGGTGGCCGAGCCCTACTCCTCCGGCCTTGGTGGCGGCGGCTTCTTCCTGCTTCATGACGTCAAGAGCGGCCGCGAGATCATGCTCGATGCCCGTGAGACGGCCCCCGCTGCCGCCACTCGCGATATGTTTCTCGACGCCGCCGGCAATGTCGTGCCGGGCCTGTCGCTGAACGGCGCGAAGGCGGCCGCTATCCCCGGCTTGCCGGCGGCTTTGGTGGAAGTCAGCGAACACTATGGGCGATTGCCCTTGGCCCGGGTGCTCGCCCCCGCGATCAGGATTGCGCGAGAAGGCTTCCTCGCGACCGAGCGTTATCGCGTGATGGCCGGCGTGCGCCGTGATGTGCTGCGCAAGGATCCCACCAGTGCCGCCATTTTTCTGCAGGCCAACGACGTCCCGGCGGCCGGCCAGCGCCTGTCGCAGCCGGCCCTCGCCCGCACGCTGGAGGCTATTGCGACGCGAGGCAAAGACGGTTTCTACGCGGGGGATGTCGCTCGCTTGCTGGTGGCGGGGGTTCGCGCGGCGGGCGGCCTGTGGACGATGGAAGATCTCGCCGCCTATCGGGTGAAGGAGCGCACGCCGCTGGTCGGCAGCTTTCACGGGATCCGCATCGTCTCCGCCCCGCCGCCGTCTTCAGGAGGCGTGGCGCTGATTGAAGCGCTCAACGTGCTGGAACCCTACGATCTGCCGGCGCTGTCCAAGCCCACCCGCACCCACCTCGTTATCGAGGCGATGCGTCGCGCGTATCGCGACCGCGCCGAATATCTGGGCGACCCGGATTTCGTCGAAGTGCCGGTCGCCAAGTTGATTAATAAAGAACATGCCAAGGAAGTAAGCGCCAACCTGTCGCTTACGGCGGCCACACCCAGCAGCACGCTGCGGCCCATCGCCCCCCCCGCGCAGGGTGACCACACCACGCATTTGTCGGTGCTCGATGCCGAGGGCAACCGGGTCGCTGCGACGCTGAGCATCAACTACCCCTTCGGCAGCGCCTTTACCCCGCCGGACACCGGGGTGTTGCTGAATGACGAAATGGACGACTTTTCGGCCAAACCGAACGTGCCCAATGGCTACGGTCTGGTCGGCGTTGAAGCCAACGCGATAGCCCCGGGTAAGCGCCCGCTTTCATCCATGACCCCAACTTTCCTCGAGGCGCCCAATCGCATTGGCATTCTGGGGACGCCGGGCGGCAGCCGGATTATCTCGATGGTCCTGCTCGGCGTGCTGTCTTTCAGCGACGGCCAGTCCCCCGCAGACTGGGTCGCGGTGCCCCGCTTCCATCATCAATATTTGCCGGATGAAGTGCTCTATGAGCCGGCCGCGATGGATGCGGCGTTGCAGGCCGAATTGGGCAAGCTCGGGCACAAGCTCACTCGCTCCGACCGCGATTACGGCAACATGCAGGCCATCCTTTGGGACCGTGACCATCGGGCGGTGAGCGCGGCTTCCGATCCGCGCGGCGAAGGCACGGCAGCGGTCTTGGTGGTGGCGCCGCCGCGCTAATCCGCGCGTGCGGGATCTGCCGGCAACAGGGCGGCACCAAGCAGTAACAGGCCGGCGGCCAATAGCGATGGCAAGGCGAAACCACCCGACCAGACCGCCAGCCGTCCCGCAAAAAAGGGCCCCAGCCATTGGCCGCTGCCAAACGCGGTGGTCATCCAGCCCATGGCGGCATCTGCCGAAGGGCCCGCCGCCGTGCGGGCCGCATTGAGAATCAGGGCGGTGATGGACAGAAAGGTCGCGCCGAGGCAGGCGCCGCCCAGCAGCAGACTCACGCTGTCGTGGCCGATGCCGGCCAGCAAGACCCCTAGCGCTTCCACAATAAACGCCCCGCGCATCACCGCCATCAAGCCAAACCGATTCGCCAAGCGGCGACCCAGGGGCACCGACGGCGCCGCGCAGGCGCCGACGACCAGCCAGCACAGCGGCTCCAGAAACGGCGCGCTGCTCCGCTGACGAGCCATCGCCACAATAAAGGTGGCGGTGACGACATAACCAAAACCGAGCAGGCCATAGGCGGCTATCAGGCGGCGCAGATGCGCAGGGTTGCCGCTGGCCTGCGGCCTCTTGCCGGCGAGCGATGTCGCCGGGCGCAGATTGGGTAGGCGCAGGAAGACGGGTAAGGCGATGCCGGCACAGGCGAGCGCGCTAAAACCCAGCGCGCCCCACTGACCCGCCACCGAAAACCCCGCGCGGGTCGTTGTTTCAATCACGAGTACCGAAAGCACAATGCCGATCCCCACCCCCGGAAAGGGCGCGGTACTGAGCGCCGGTCGGCCACTCAGCGAAACATAATCGATGACCAGCGCCGTGCCGATCACCATGCCGATCGCGCTCGCGGCCCCCGCCACCAGTCGCAGGACCAGCCAGGCGCCATAGGTCCAGGGGTAGACGCCGAGCAGGGTTGTCAACGCGCTCGCCAGCAGCGCCCCGACCAGCCAATGCGCCCGGCAGGGGCGGCCAGCGATTTTGCCCGACGCCAGGGCGCCGAGCAGATAGCCGAGAAAATTGGCGCTGGCGATATCGCCGGCCTGCGCCAGACTCCAGCCCAGCGCGTCCTGCATCCGGGGCAGGAGTGGCGTGTAGGCGAAGCGTCCGATCCCCATCACGCTGACCAGCACCAGCAAGCCGGCCACAACCGCCTGAGTCGGTGACGGCGCCGCCCGCTTCATCGCTGGCAACGGGGGCAGAAGTAGCTGGCGCGTTGACCTATGACCCGTTGCGCAATCGGTGCTTCACCACATTGCAGGCAGGGCTCGCCGGCGCGGTCATACACCCGCAGCTCATTGCGAAAATATCCCGGTTTGCCGTCGTCGCGGGTGAAGTCCCGGAGGGTTGTTCCGCCAAACCCGATAGCCGCTTCCAACACCTCTTTCACCGCCACGACCAGTTTTGCATAGCGCTCGCGGCTGACCCGTCGGGCAGGGCGAGACGGATGAATGCCCGCGCGATGCAGCGATTCGCTGGCGTAGATGTTCCCCACGCCCACCACAATATGACCGTCCATCAGGAAGTTTTTGACCGCGCCGCTCCGCGTGCTGGCCAGGCCGCTCAGGTATTCGGCGGTGAAAGTCGCATCCCACGGCTCTGGCCCTAGTTTCGCCAACAGCGGGTGCGCCTCAGGCTCACCCACCAGCCACAGCATGAGCCCGAAACGTCGGGGGTCGCGCAAACGCAAACAGATCTGGCCGTCGAACTCGAGGTCGATGTGGTCGTGCGGTTTTACCGGTGTGTCGGGTGCGATGACCCGGAGCGAACCGCTCATGCCCAAATGCACCAGCAGGTGTCCGTGCGGAAATTGAAACAGCAGGTACTTGGCCCGCCGCCGCACGGTTTGCAGGACTTGTCCGGTCAGGATTTCAGCCAAATCGGGAGGGACCGGCTGGCGCATCCGATGCTCGCGCACCACCACCAGACTCACGGTTCGGCCTTCGACATGCGGCGCCACGCCGCGACAGGTTGTTTCAACTTCGGGTAATTCAGGCACGACGACGCCACCAGAGCCAAAGGCCGTTGAGTAAGCAGGCGCCCGGCAGGGCGATGAGAAAAGCGCCACCCATCACCCCGATTTGCCAGGGCGAGAGGTCAAGGCGTGAGTCAGGAGCAGAGACGGCATCGATCTCGACCAGCGCTTCGTTTGCCGCGAGCCATTCCACCAGCCGGGTGCCAAGCTCGCGGTTGCCTCCGTTGCCCAGATAGGCATTGGAGAGGAAATCGCCGTCGCCTACCAGCACGATGCGCTGCGCCTGATGGCGCAACGCGAGCCCCAGCGTCAGCGGCCCGCGCAGGTCCTCTGCCGCATCGAAGCTCACTGCGGCTTTGAGCGATGAACGCTCGCCCCAGGCGCCGGGATTGCTCACAAACAAAGGGGCCAGCTGCCAGCCGGGCAGTGCCTTTACCACCAGCGGGGTGGCATGCGGCAGCAGGGCCGTGGCATTGAAACGGCCCAGCGCCGGATGCGTTTCATAGTGGGAGACCAGCGCCATCGCCGGGTCATCAATGCCCATGGCCTGCGCGCCCGGATCGATCACGGTGTCTCCGGTCAGCGTAATCCCGAGGCTCGCCGCCAGCGTTTGCAGCGAACCGGGCACTTCCGGTTCCAGCAACCACAGCAGTGCGCCGCCCCGCGACAGATAGCCTTGGATAACCGTGATTTCGCCGGGCAGGAAATCGACTTGCGGGCTCGCGATCACCAAGGCCGCCGCGTTGTCCGGAATGGTCGGGGTATCGGCCAGATTCACTTCGCGCGCCTTTATGCCTCGCTGGGCCAGGGCTTGGGCAAAGTCCGACAGATCGAAATTGGCCCCGCGTGAGGGGCTGCGCTCACCGTGTCCGCTAACGAAGGCCAGCCATTGCGAGTCCTTGCGGGCCAGTCGCATGAGTGCGTTGGTAAACGCCGCCTCCGTGTATTGACGCACGCGCTCGCGGCGGTCGCCGGCGCTAAGGGTGATCTCGCCTTCGCGGATCTCCTCATTGCGCATCAGCTCCGGCACTGCAGCCGGGTCCACAAAATGGAGGGTCAGCGCAGGGGCGGCGCGCTGGTAGCGTACTACCAAATTCTTCGCTAACTCCCGATTTGGGTGACGGTCTGGCAGGTAGACGGTGGCGGTCAGCGGCAGCGTGATCGCGGTCAGCGCCAACTTGCTCGCGTGGTGGAGGGAGTGGCGTTCGTTGCGCGTCCAGTCGACCGCCAGATGATACGAACACACCCCATACAGCACGACGCCAAGGCTCACGACGAGCGCGAGGCCCTCCAGCGCGTAGCGCCATCGGCGCCAGCTGCGGTCAAAGGGCACGACGTTCACCGTCCAGTCGCCAGATCGATAACAGCAGCGCGCCTATAGTCAGCACCAAAAAGTAGCCAATGTCAGCGGTGTCCATCAGGCCACGCGCCAGTGGCTGCAAGTGAGCCATCATCGACAGCCCGGTAAAGACGGTGGGCGCCTCGTCGAACTGACCGCTCCAGTCACAAACCCACAGAAACAGGAGACAGGTGAAGCTGCCGAGCGCCGCGAGCGCAGGCAGACTCGCCAAGGTCGAGAACAATAGCCCGATGGCACTCGTCGCCAGCATGAACAAGGCTAGCCCGAGGAGAGCGCTGAGGAGCGCTTTCCAGTCGAGTTCGGTACCCCAGGCGAGGGTGAGGCACAGCAGGGCGGTGGTCAGCCAGATCAATGCCAGCACGCTCACGATCCCGAGCCATTTGCCGAGCACCAGCGCTCGCAGGCTAATCGGCGCGCTTTGCCACAGGCAATATGTATTGCTCCGGCGCTCGCCCGCGATGGCGGACATCGAGAGCATAGGCACCACAAACAGCAGCAGCATGGCGACCATCATCATCAGGGGTTGCACCACCAGTTCCGTCAGGCCCGGTGCTTGAGCCAATCGCGCCAGCCGCGGCAAGGCGGCCTCGAACTGCTCAACCAGACTCAAAAATTGAAACGCGACCAGAAATTGCACCAGCGCGAGGACCATCCATGCCGACGGCCCGCGAAAGAAGCCATGCCATTCACGGCGTAGCACTACGCGCATCATGCGGCTTGGTCTCCGGCCGTCAGGGCGAGGAAGGTCTGCTCGAGCGGGGTTTCGAGCCGGCGCAGTTCGCGCAGCCCCCAGCCCGCCGCGACCACGCAGGCTGCGATGTGCTCGCTCACCGACGCGTCCTCCACCGTGACTTGCCAGTCCTCGGCGCCGACCGCTTCGGCCTTCAGCACGCCGGGCAGCGCGGCGAGCGCCTGCGCCGCCTGCGGTCCGCCTTCGCGCAACCGGAGTTGGAAGACGATAGCGCTTTGCAGAAGCGAAGCTTCATGGACAATGCGACCCCCATGCAGCATCACGACCCGCGTGCAGGTGTGCTCGACTTCGCGCAACTGGTGGGAGGAAAAAATGACCGCGCGGTCGCGCGCTAACGCTCGCACCAGCTGGCGAACCTCAAACAATTGCCTTGGATCGAGCCCAACTGTCGGCTCATCGAGCACCAGCACTGCGGGCTGGTGCACGATTGCCTGCGCGATCCCGACGCGCTGCTGATAGCCCTTGGACAGATGGCGGATGAGCCGTCTGTCGACTTCCTGCAGCTCACACCGATGAAGGGCCTCGGTCACGGCCTGCGCGGGTGCCGTCACCGCGTGTAAGTTGGCACACAGCAGCAGAAATTCCCGCACCGTCATATCCGGGTATAGCGGCGGAACGTCGGGCAGATAGCCCAGTTGTCGCTTGGCGCGAAGCGGCCTGCGGCCGAGACTGACGCCGTCGATGAAGACCTCGCCGGCGTGTGGTGCCAGCACCCCGCTCAGCATCTTGAGCACGGTCGATTTGCCCGCGCCGTTCAGGCCCAAGAGGCCCAGACATTCCCCGCGTTGCAGCTGCAGGCTCAAGCCGTCTACCACCAGACGGCGCCCGTAGACGCAAGATAGCCCGCGCGCTTCCAGCAGAAGGTCTGCACTCATGCGGGCCGATTATTCGCAGGCTGGGTGATCCTGCCAAGCCTCGTGCGCCGCATTGCATGCCACCTTAGGGGTGGAGGAAGATTCATCACGATTTCCTGCGGAACAAGGTGGCCCATGATTACCGATTTCGCGCGCAATGGCCTGCTGGATCTGCCCTGGTGGGGCGTGTTGCTGGCTACGTTACTGATGACGCACTTCACGATTGTTGCCGTGACCCTGTACCTGCACCGGCATCAGGCGCACCGCGCCCTCTCACTCCATCCGGCGGTAGCGCATGTGTTCCGGGCATGGCTCTGGCTAACCACCGGCATGTCCACCAAGGGTTGGACCGCCGTGCATCGCAAACACCACGCCTTCGTCGAGCAGACCGGCGACCCGCACAGTCCGCAGGTGTTTGGCATCAAAAAGGTCTTTTTTGAGGGCGCCGAGCTCTACCGGGAGGCTGTAAACGATCCGGCAACGCTGGCCAAGTATGGCCATGGAACGCCAGAGGACTGGCTGGAGCAGCACCTCTACAGCCGTCTCACCATTCACGGCGTGGCCTTGATGCTGCTGGTGGATTTGGTGCTGTTCGGCGTCCTGGGCTTGACCGTCTGGGCGGTCCAGATGATCTGGATCCCCTTGTTTGCCGCCGGGGTTATCAACGGCCTCGGTCATTGGCGGGGATATCGCAACTTCGAGACGCAGGATGGCTCGACCAATCTGCTGCCATGGGGGCTGCTGATTGGCGGTGAGGAGTTACATAACAACCACCACGCGTTTGCGACCTCGGCCCGTTTTTCCATGCGCCCCTGGGAGTTTGATATCGGCTGGGCCTATATCCGCGGGCTGGAACTGCTGGGGCTGGCGAGCGTGAAACGGGTCGTGCGGGCGCCAATGGTGGATGCCGGCAAATCGAGCGTGGATCTCGAAACGCTGCGCGCCGTCGTCGCCAGTCACGTGCACGTGCTCGCCGATTATGCGCGGCGGGTCGTGTATCGGGTACATCAGGACGAGGTTGCTGGCACGCCCAGAGCGAATCGCCACGAGCTGAAATCGCTCAAGCGACTAATTCCCCGAGCGGACCAAAGGCTCGGCGAGCGGGAGCGTGCGTATTTGCGGGACGGTCTGAGTAAAAGCCGGGCCTTGGCGACGGTTTATGAGTTCCAGCAGCGATTGCTAATGCTGTTCAGCGAGCGTCAGGCGAGTCAGGAACGCCTGCTGCAGAGCCTGCAGGACTGGTGTGAGGCTGCTGAAGCGACCGGGATTGCGGCGCTGGAAGAGTTCGCCCGACGGCTGGCCGGTTATCGCTTGGTCGCTTGATGGCGGACACAAAAAAGCCCGCGATAGCGGGCTTTTCTGCCGAAAGACTCAAGCACGATTACTTGATCTTGGCCTCGTTGTAGTCAACGTAGCGACGGACCACCGGGTCGAACTTTTTGCGCTTCAACTTTTCCGGATTGTTACGCTTGTTCTTGGTCGTGGTGTAGAAGTGGCCGGTCCCGGCACTCGACACGAGTTTGATTTTTTCCTGCATGGTTGCTCAACCTCAGACTTTTTCGCCGCGGGCGCGGAGTTCTTTTAGAACGACATCAATGCCGCGCTTGTCGATGATCCGTAATCCATGACTGCTGATGCGCAAGGTAACGAAGCGTTGTTCGCTGTCGACCCAGATGCGACGCGAATGAAGGTTCGGCAAATACCGCCGACGCGTCTTGTTATTCGCGTGGGAGACATTGTTACCGGACATCGGACCCTTACCGGTGACCTGACAAACTCGGGACATGACACTCGTGCCTATGGTTATGATCTAGCGGGCGACGGAGTCTAGCCGCTTTGCGTGGATGAGCCAAGACTTTTTACGGATCTAAAGCCAACCCCGGTCCGCAAAAGAGACCGCAGAGCCGTCGCCCGCCACGATATGGTCCAGCACACGCACGTCGATCAGCGCCAGAGCGTCGCGCAAACGCTGGGTTAAAGCTTGGTCCGCCGTGCTGGGTTCTGCCACTCCCGAGGGATGGTTGTGGGCGAGAATCACCGCCGCGGCGTTGAGCTCCAGCACGCGTCTAACCACCTCCCGAGGGTGGACGGTCGTCGCATCCAGAGTGCCAAAAAACAGCGTTTCAAAGGCAATCAACTGATGTCGGGTGTCCAGAAAGAGGCATGCGAAAACTTCCCGGCGCAAGGTTTTGAACTGGGCGACCAGAAAATCCTTGGCGCCTTGCGGACCACTAATCAGGTCGCGCTGTTCCAGCCCGCTACGGAAATAGCGACGGGTGAGTTCCAGTGCCGCCTGCAGTTCTGCGTAGCGGGCGAGGCCGAGTCCCGGCATCCCCAGAAAGTCTTCCAGGGGCAGTTCCAGCAGTCGCCGTAGCCCGCCACTGAGATGGAGGAGCTCGCGGGCCAAGGCCAGCGCATCGCGCCCGGCGCTGCCGGTCCGCAGAAAAATCGCGAGAAGTTCGGCATCGGTCAGCGGCAGCGGGCCGTGGGTCAGCAGTCGTTCGCGCGGCCGCTCGGCGGCCGGAAAGTTCTTGATCGTCATTTCAACATCCTTGTTCAAGTGACTGGTAAACGCAGACCTCCGGGTAAATGACCGCAATCCATGCGCTACAATCCAGAGGCCTATTTCAGGAGCAAGCATATGAGCAGGCTCGCCGACAAACAAATCTGCCTGGTGGTGACGGGCGGCATCGCGGCCTATAAGGCGCCGGATCTCGTTCGGCAGCTGAAGGCTGCGGGTGCGCGAGTGCAGGTGGTGATGACCGCCGCCGCACAGTCGTTTGTGCAAGCGCTGACTTTTCAGGCCGTGTCCGGGCAGCCCGTGCATATCGACTTACTGGACCCCACTGCTGAGGCAGCCATGGGCCACATCGAGCTGGCCCGCTGGGCGGATCTCGTGCTGGTGGCGCCCGCCAGCGCCGACTTTATGGCCAGAGTCGCGCACGGCCTGGCGGACGATTTGGCCACGACCTTGTGCCTTGCCAGCGCGGCGCCGCTGTTGCTCGCGCCAGCCATGAACCAACAAATGTGGCGTAGCGCCGCCACTGCCGCCAACCTCGAACTGCTGGCCGCGCGCGGGGTGCACTTCTGTGGGCCAGACAGCGGGGCTCAGGCTTGCGGCGACGTGGGGCCCGGGCGCATGAGTGAGCCCGCGGCCATTTGCGCCGCCGCCGAGGGCCTGTTCGGGAGCAATGAATTGTTGGGCTTGCAGGTGCTCATCACCGCCGGCCCGACTCAGGAGGCGATCGACCCGGTGCGTTTTATCACCAACCGGAGTTCCGGAAAGATGGGATTTGCCGTCGCCGCGGCCGCGCTGGCTGCCGGCGCCCGCGTAACGCTGGTGGCGGGGCCCTCCACCATGGCGCCGCCCCGCGGATGCGACGTCATCAATGTGCGCAGCGCCGCCGAAATGCACGATGCTGTGCTTTCGCGCTCAGCGAATTGCGATATTTTCATTGGGACGGCAGCCGTCGCGGACTACACGGTTGTTGAGCCGGCGAGCGCGAAGATCAAGAAAAGCGGCGCCGCGATGAGCATTAATCTGGTACCGACGAAAGATATACTGGCAGCCGTTTCAGCTTCGCCTGAGCGTCCGTTCACGGTCGGTTTCGCGGCCGAAACCGAGCGACTTGAAGATTACGCACGAACCAAATTGCAGTCCAAACAACTCGACATGATCGCCGCCAATCTGGTGGGGATGCCAGGGAGTGGCTTCGAAAGTGATGACAACGAACTTTCCGTTTATTGGGCCGATGGAGGCCGCGAACTGGGTAAAGCGTCGAAATCGCTGCTGGCTCGCTGGCTCATTGAAGTGATCGCAGAGCGCTATCATGGCCAAGCCATTTAATCTTGCCCGCTACCAACTTGGCGTCACGCGATGGCAGGCCTTCGGCGCCATTCTTGTGGTGCTGGCGGTGGTCGGCATTCAAGTGGGGTTTAAGGTCATTGAACGCGGCCGCTCAGCGCAAGAACAGGAAAAGCTGGCCACCATCGCCACACTGGCCGCCAAACTTGCGATCAATATCCGCCTCGCGCTGAACCCTCAAAACTCGGCGCTTGATGCGCTCGCGCAGAATCCGCAGGTGGTCGCGGCGCTTAGCGCTGCCGATGAGTCGGCCCGTCAGGCCCTCGCGCAGACCCTGCAAAAAGAGATCCCCGGCGCGCTGAGTTTGCGGCTCGTCCCGAGCGATGCAGAGCGGCCAGACGACACCTCGCACCCACCGCTGACCTATTCGGGCTTGAGTCTGTTGCGAAGTGCCCGCGCGCAGGAAACACCCGTCAATGGCGAATACGCCCTCGTGGGCACCAAGGACGAACACCTTGCCTTGGTGCGCCGGGTCCCGCCTGCGGGCTTGGCCGTTGGCACCTTGCTGCTTGCGGTAGACCCGAAAATCTTGCCCGAGAAGCTTAAAACGCTCGATCCCGGTGGCTATGCCATAGAACTTAGACAGCCAATGGCCGGAGGATCTCCGACGGTGCTGGCCCGTCTAGGGCAGGCTGACAGCAGTGCCGGCAGCCTGCTACAGCTGCCGCTGTCCGGCACTTCGATCCAGTTGGTGCTGCTCAGCGCGGCAGGGGAACAAGCCGATTCCTCCTCATTCTCCGCAGAGACCTTGACCTTCCCCGCCCTCGGCTTGCTGCTCTTCCTGTTGGTGGGCCTGCTCGTGCGCTATCGACGACGCCAAGCAGCCGCGGGCACCGGCGGTGCGGTGGATTATCAGGGCGCCATTCGCTCCATCTTCAATGGGGAATACCCGGGGATGGAGGCGGTCGTGAACGGTACCGCCGTCTTGCCCGCAGCCAGACCGCCGCTGCTTGCGGTGCCCGCGGGTGCCGACTCGCCGGTTGCGGATACCGCTGAATTCGCGGCGCTTACCGACAGCGATCTTTTCGATCTCAGCCCCGATGACCTCACCGCGCTTGATACCAGTGCCTCCGCGGCGCTCCCTGGCAAAATCGAGATCGCGTCCAGCATTTTCCGCTCCTATGACATTCGCGGCATTGCGCACGAGGCGCTGTCGGTGGAGGCAGTGGGCCAAATTGGGCGGGCGATTGGCGCCGAGGCTCAGGCACTGGGTCAGCAGACGGTGGTCGTCGCACGCGACGGTCGCAATTCGAGTCCCGCCTTGAGCACGGCGCTGATCGACGGCTTGCGTGCAACCGGTAGCGATGTGCTCGACATCGGACTCACCCCCACGCCGCTGCTCTATTTCGCCACGCATTACTTGAACACCAGAACCGGCGTAATGCTGACGGGTAGCCACAATCCGCCCGACTACAACGGTCTGAAGATCGTGATGAACGGCCGTACGCTGTCTGGCGAGGCCATTCAGGCGATTCGCCGGCGGGTTCTGGACGAAGATTTTCCGACGGGTCACGGCGCGCTTGCCGAGATGGACATCCTCAGCGATTACATTCGGCGCATCAGCGACGATATCCCCGTAACGCTTTCCAATCCGCTCAAGGTCGTCGTCGATTGCGGGAATGCCGTGCCGGGTCTGGTGGCGCCGCAGGTGTTACGCGCGCTGGGTCATGAAGTCATCGAACTGCACTGCGAACTCGACGGCGATTTCCCTAACCACGCGCCTGACCCGAGCCAACCCGCCAACCTCGAAGACTTGATCCTTGCTGTTGGCCTTGAAGGCGCTGATCTGGGCCTCGCCTTTGACGGCGACGGCGACCGCCTTGGCGTGGTTGACGGCAACGGCAAGGTGCTGTGGCCCGACCGCCAATTGATGCTCTTCGCGCGCGACCTGTTGTCACGCAACCCCGGCGCTGGCGTCGTATTTGACGTGAAATGTTCCCGCAAGCTGGCCGAGGTTATCCGCGCCGCAGGCGGCGAACCCTTGATGTGGAAGAGCGGGCATTCCCTAATCAAGGCGAAGATGGAAGAGACCGGCGCCCTGCTGGGCGGCGAGATGACCGGCCATCTTTTCTTTACCGAGCGCTGGTATGGATTTGATGACGCCATCTATGCCGCCGCGCGCCTGTTGGAAATTCTGGTCAAAGACGGCCGGCCGGCTGAAGCGATTTTTGCTGAGTTACCAGAAACCATTGCGACCCCCGAGCTGCATTTGGAAATGCCTGAAGACCGGCACGCCGCGTTTATGGCGCGGGTACTGGAGGCGGCCCAATTTGAGGGCGGGGAAGTCACGCTTATCGATGGTCTGCGGGTGGACTACCCCAACCGCTGGGGACTGATTCGTCCGTCAAATACCACGCCCTGCATCGTGCTGCGCTTTGAGGGGGATGACGAACAATCCCTCGCAGAGATCCAGAACCAGTTTCGAGTTTTGCTGCTCACCATTGACCCGTCGCTTAATCTTCCTTTTTGACAAGAGATTTCATGCCACACGCTGCTTCTCCCATCGCCGCCGAGCAGGCCCTCGCGGCCGCCCAGATTCTCACGCAAGCCCTGCCCTACATTCAGCGCTATCAAGGCAAGTGCATGGTCATCAAGTACGGCGGCAACGCGATGACCGAAGAGGCGCTCAAGCGCGGCTTTGCCCGCGATCTGGTGTTGATGAAGCTGGTGGGGATCCACCCCATCGTGGTCCATGGCGGCGGCCCGCAGATTGGCGCGCTCCTTGAGCGTCTGGGCAAAGAAAGCCGCTTCGTCGACGGGATGCGGGTGACCGACCGGGAGACGATGGACGTCGTGGAGATGGTGCTCGGCGGACTGGTTAATAAAGAAATCGTGACGCTGATCAATTCGCACGGCGGGCGCGCGATTGGCCTAACGGGCAAGGACGGCCCGCTCATCATTGCGCGCAAGATGATGCTGACCCGTCGCCGCGAAAACGCCGACGCCGAAGTGGTGGACCTCGGCCACGTGGGCGAGGTCAGCAAAATCAATAAAAGCCTGCTCGATTATCTCGCGCGGGGTGACTTCATCCCGGTCATCGCGCCCATCGGGGTCGGCGAGGACGGCGCGTCCTACAACATCAACGCCGACCTCGTCGCGGGCAAAATTGCGGAAGTCATGCAGGCCGAAAAGCTCATCATGCTCACCAACATCCGCGGCTTGATGAACAAGCAGGGCGAGCTGCTGACCGGCCTCGGCGCAGCCGAAGTGGACGCGCTCATCGCCGACGGCACCATCAGCGGCGGGATGCTGCCGAAAATGGATTCCGTACTGGATGCGGTAAAGGGCGGCGTGCCGCGCGCTCACATCATCGACGGTCGCATTGAGCACGCCGTGTTGCTGGAACTCTTCACCGATAGCGGTATTGGCACTTTGATCGAGCGCCGGTGAGAACGGGGCGAAAACAGCAGATTCTGGAAGTGCTGGCCAGCGAGCTGGAGGCCAGGCCCGGCGAGCGCATCACAACCGCCAGTCTTGCCGCAACGCTGGGTGTTTCAGAGGCCGCGCTCTACCGGCACTTCCCCAGCAAGGCCAAGATGTTCGATGCGCTCATCGACTTTGCCGAAGAGAGCGTGTTCGGGCTGGTGAATCGCATTCTCGAAGATGAACGCGATGGCCTCGCGCGCTGCGAGCGCGTCGCGAGTCTCGTGCTGCTTTTCGCGGAGCGCAATCCTGGCATTGCCCGGGTGCTGATGGGCGATATTCTCGTCGGTGAGGCCGAGCGTTTACGCGCCCGCGTGAGCCAGTTCTTCGATCGGTTGGAGACCCAGTTCCGACAAATCCTGCGCGAGTCTTTATTGGTGAACGGGCCGCAGCCCGACCGCGCCGATGTGCATGCGGCCGCCAGCCTGTTGGTGGCGGCGGTCTCCGGCCGGCTGGCCCAGTTTGGTCGCAGCGGTTATCGCGCCTCGCCGCATGACGGCTGGCAGCACCAGTGGCCGATGCTGGCCAGGGGTGTTTTCATCCATCAGACACCGCCGCCGTAAGGGGCTTTAGCGCTTCTGATGGAGTTCCCGAAAGCGGGCGATGTCCCCCGCAAACTTCTCCCGGATGGCATCTTCCTCGGCGCGCCTTGCTGCAATGAATTTCTTTTCATCAGCAATCTGCTGGCGGGTGTCTTCGATGCTGCTGCTAACGTCCTTGGGCACCGGCTTGTTGTGCTTTTCGGCATCTGCTGCGCCCGCAATCATTTGATCCAGCGATTTATCCAGCTTTTTGATGTGGGTTTCGCTGAGCTTGATTTGCGACTCAACGTTGGTGAGCTGGCCGTCGCGCGCCATCGTGAGGTCGTCTTCCGAGGCAAAAGTGGCGAGTAGCACGCGGTCGGACTCGGCCTGACGCTTCGCGGATGCGTTGGCCGCCTCATCTGCTGCCGCCTTCGTCGCCTGCTCGGCTTTCTCGGCAGCCAGTTCCCCGGCGCTTTGCGCGCGGTCCTGGACCCCGATGGTGCGGCCGGATTTAGATTTTTCCTCGTGCCCTTCTTGCGCATATTCAGGAGGCACCACGTTGCCGCACTCGCGCACCCCTTCGTGGTTCGTCCAGCACTTGATGCCGGCGCTGGCGGTGCCGGCGAAGACAAGGGCCGAGACCATCGCCAGAGCACGGGCGGTCTCGGTGATGCAAGTTTTTGCGCGATGAGCGTTCATGGTGTGCGGTAGCTCCTGCGTCGGCGGCTGAGTTCGATCAGGCCCCATAAGTTTGTCGATAGCTTTGGATCGCGGCCAGCGCTTCTGCGCCCTCCGCCCCGGAGCCAAGAAATTCCACAATATGCTCAAGACGCACAATGCTATGGACCGGAATGCCGTGACGTTCCCGGACTTCCTGGGCGGCGGACAGTGCGCCCTGCCCGCGCTCCTGACGGTCCAGAGAAATCAGCACGCCGGTGGGCGTGGCGCCGGCGGCCTGAATTATCGCGACCGACTCGTTGACCGAGGTGCCGGCCGAGATGACGTCATCAACGATGACAACCTTGCCCGCCAGGGGCGCGCCCAAGGTCATGCCACCCTCGCCATGATCCTTTGCTTCCTTGCGATTGAAACAGAACGGCACATCGCGACCGTGGTCCCGATCGAGCGCAATCGCGATGGCGGCGCCCAGCGGGATGCCTTTGTAGGCCGGCCCAAAGAGCATGTCGAAGGCGAGGCCCGATTCCACCAGCGCGGCGGCGTAGTACTCACCCAGTCGCCGCAGTGCGCTGCCGGAGTCAAACACGCCTGTGTTGAAAAAATACGGGCTTTGGCGACCGGATTTCAAGGTGAAACTGCCAAAGCGGAGCGCGCGGCGCGCTAACGCAAATTCGATAAAAGACTGTTGGTAAGCAAGCATGTGGGGCTCGGGAATAGGAACGGCTGTCGCTATGATAGACAGCGTTGCTCCCGCTTCCTACGACCACCCCTAATCAAGGCCGAACGCATGCGCATCATCACGCTCAACTGCAATGGAATCCGCTCCGCCCATCGCAAAGGTTTCTATCAATGGCTGGCGCAACAAGACGCCGATGTGGTCTGTCTGCAGGAGACCAAGGCGCAAATCAGCCAGCTTGATGCTGAGCTTCGCGACCCCCCCGGCTGGCACTGCTTTTTTGAAGACGCCGAGAAACCCGGCTACAGCGGCGTCGCGGTGTTTAGCCGTCACGCGCCCGACCGCGTGGTGCGCGGCTTGGGCTGGCCTGACTTTGACCGTGAAGGCCGTTATCTCCAGCTCGATTTCGGGCGTCTCAGCGTCGCGTCCCTGTATTTGCCTTCAGGTTCGTCCAGCCCGGAGCGACAACTCGCCAAGTTCGACTTCCTCGCCCGCTATATGCCGGTGTTGCGCCAACGGCGCGAGGAATCACGGGAGTACGTGTTGTGCGGCGACTGGAACATCGCGCACAAGGCAATAGACCTTAAAAACTGGAAATCGAATCAGAAAAACTCAGGCTTTTTGCCGGAGGAACGGGTCTGGCTGGATGAGCTTTTTGAACAGGTGGGGTATGTCGACGCTTTCCGCGTCGTCAATGAAGGCCCCGAGCAATACACCTGGTGGTCGAACCGCGGTGCGGCTCGGGCCAAAAATGTAGGCTGGAGAATCGACTATCACGTCACCACGCCCGGTTTACGTGAGCGCATCAGCAACGCAAGCATTTACACGGCTGAGCAGTTCTCTGACCACGCCCCGCTCACCATCGACTATGCCGGCAGCCTTGCCGACTTTCGCGACTAGGGCTTCAGCGCCGGCGGAACCGATAGAGCGCCACTTCCGCCAGCAAATTCGGCAACAGACGCATGGCCGGCGTAGATTGATGCTCGGTGTCCAGCGCCTCGCGCTCCAGAATTTCGAAGCCTTCGGCCGCGCACAGGGCTTCGAAATCGCGCAGCGTGCACATGTGAATATTCGGCGTGTCGTACCACGTGCTCGGCAGGTGTCGGGTGACGGGCATGCGCCCGGCCAGCACCTGCGCCCGACAACGCCAGTGCCCAAAGTTGGGGAAGGTGACAATGGCTTCGCGCCCGACGCGAAGCATCTCCCGCAAGACCAGATGCGGATAGCGCATCGCCTGCAGGGTTTGAGTCATGACCACATAGTCGAAGGAGTCGTCGTCAAAATCGGAGAGTCCGCGGTCGAGGTCGGACTGAATCACGTTCACGCCGGTTTCCAGACAGCGGACGATGTTTTCGCTGTCGATCTCGATGCCGTAGCCGGTCACCCCGCGGCTCGACCACAGATGCGCCAGCAAGGCGCCGTCGCCGCAGCCCAGATCGAGTACCCGGCTGCCGTCGCGGATCCAGCGGGCGATGAGGGTTTGTTCCTCGCGCAAGGTCATGCGCTCGCTCCGCTGGCGGCGATCTTGTCGAAATAAGTGCGGAGCACCCGGTGATACAGCGGCACGTCCAGCAGGAAGGAATCGTGCCCCTGCTCGGATTCAATTTCGACGTAGCTGACGTCGCGGTCGGCATCGAGCAGTGCGCGGACGATTTCGCGGGATCGCGCCGGTGAAAAGCGCCAGTCGCTGCTGAAGGAAACCACCAGAAACTCCGCGTTGGTGGCGTGCAAGGCCTTGCTCAGAGAATGTTCCGGGGCGTGCGCCGCCGGGTCGAAATAATCGAGCGACTTGGTCATCAGCAAATAGGTGTTGGCGTCGAAGCGTTTGACGAAAGACTCGCCTTGATGCCGCAGATAGCTTTCGATCTCGAACTCCACCCCAAAGCCGAAGTTGAGCTTGCCGTCGCGCAACTCGCGACCGAAGCGCGCCATCAGGACGTCGTCCGAGAGATAGGTGATGTGACCGAGCATGCGGGCCAGTCGCAGACCGGTTGCCGGCACCACGCCCTGCTCGTAATAGCGTCCGCCGTGAAAATCCGGGTCGGAGCGAATGGCATGTCGCGCGACTTCGTTAAACGCGATGTTCTGTGTGGTGAGACTAGGGGCGGCGGCGATAATCAGCGCGTGCCGCACCCGATCCGGAAAGTCGACCGTCCATTGCAGGGCCTGCATCCCGCCCAGACTGCCGCCCATGACCGCTGCCCAGCGCTCAATGCCCAAGCGATCTGCCAGCCGCGCCTGGGTTTGCACCCAGTCACCTACGGTCACAATCGGGAAGTCGGGCCCGTAGGGCTGGCCGGTGGCCGGATCTACGGATAAGGGGCCGGTGGAGCCCGCGCAGCCGCCGAGATTATTGGGGCACACCACAAAAAAACGCCGGGTATCGAGCGGCCGCCCTGGCCCGATGAGATTGTCCCACCAGCCGGGGCGCTGCTCGTCCGGGACGTGATACCCGGCTGCGTGATGGTCGCCGCTCAGGGCGTGACAAATAAGTACCGCGTTGTCGCGTGCCGCGTTCAGTTCGCCATAGGTTTCAAAGACCAGTTCGTAGCGCGGGAGCAGGGCCCCTGAGGCCAGCGTGAGGGACTGCTCGAACGCCATCCGCTGCGGAACCACGAGGCCGACGCTATCGAGAGGAAAACCGTTGGTCATGCGGGGTGTGGCAGTTGTTGCGTTGCGCTGGCGGGGGACGCGAGTCTAAAGACTGGTTCCGGTGGCCGCAATCCCGGTTTTTAACTGAGTAAACCACGCCGGTCGGTCGCTGGGGATGGGCAGGCTCACGGTTTTGCGCCGACTTTTCTCGCCCTGCGTGATTTTGACGCTTTGCCGCGGCACCCCGAACTCGTGTGCCAACAGGGTTTTGAGTGCCTCGTTCGCCTTGTCATCTACCGGTGGGGCATTGAGCTGGATTCGCAGGCGTCCGTCGTGGAGATCCAGCACCGCGTCGCGTTTACCGCGTGGCTGGACGCGCAACTGGAGGACCAAAAACCCGCCGCGCTCTTCGGCCCAGAGACCGGCGCCGCCGCTCATGCCGACTTCAAAGTAGCGAAACGCCGAAGTCCCGCAGCGGGCTGACGACCAGCATCAGCGCCAGCTGGAGCAGCATCAGGGCCACCATCGGGGACAGGTCGAGTGCGCCCAGATTGGGCAGCGCCGCGCGCAGCGGGCGCATCAGCGGCTCGGTCAGCGAGTCCACCAAATCGAACACCGGGCTGCGGGCGCCAGGCATTACCCAGCTCGCGACCACTTGAATCAGCAGCGCAAAAGTAAACGCATAAATGGTTTTCGACAGGAGCGCCGCGAGCGCCATGACGAGGATGCCAATCGCCCCGCCGGAGCCGCCGGTGAGCGCCACCGCCAACCAGAGGTTGAGCATCTGCAGCAGGATTAAGAGCAACACGCTGGCGGTGTCGATCCGGCCGAGCGCCGGAATATAGCGACGCATCGGTCGCAGCACGGGGTTGGTCAGTTTGACCACCGCCTGAGACAGTGGATTGTAGAAATCTGCCCGCACCCATTGCAGCAGCAGGCGAAGCAGCACCGCCCCGATATACAGGCCAAAAACCGTGTCCAGTACGAAAATGCCCGCGCTGGTGAGATAGCCGCCGCTCATGGTTTGCCAAACTCCTCCGCCAGCGTTCGTGAGCGATCTCTGGCCGCGGTGAGCGCACGATCGAAGAGCGGTTCCAGCCCGCCCTCGCCCAGCACGCGCAGCGCGGCTTCCGTGGTGCCGCCTTTTGAGGTGACCTGACGGCGCAGTTCGGCCGGTGAGGTAGACGAGCTTGCCGCCAGGGCCGAAGCGCCGACGGCTGTTTCAAGGGTCAGCGCCCGCGCCAGCGCCGGCGGCAGCCCGAGCGCAATGCCCGACTGCTCAAGGACTTCGATCAGTTTGAACACATAGGCCGGGCCGCTACCGGAGAGCGCGGTCACGGCGTCCATCAGGGATTCATCTTCAAGCCAATGCACTTTGCCCACCGCGGCCATAATCGTGGCGGCCAGCGCGCGGCCGTCGGCGCTCACCGCCGCATTGGCATACAGGGCGGCGGTGCCGCGACCAATCAGGGCCGGCGTGTTGGGCATGCTTCTCACAATGGCGGTGTCGGCGCCGAGCCAGCCGGCGAGCGCGCTGGTGGTGATACCCGCCGCAATGGATAACACCACCGGTCCGCTCGCCTTGATTGCCGCGGTAAGGTCGGTGACGACCTCGCGCATTTGTTGGGGTTTTACTGCCAATACCACCATGCTTGCGCCAACGGCGGCCTCGCTGTTGGTGGCGCGCGCCTCCACGCCGAACTGTTCGTGCAGACCTTGGGCGGCCGTGTGGTTGGCGTCGGCGACCCGGATGCTGGTCGCTGGGTGACCGCTCTCTATGAGGCCACCGATGATGGCGCGACCCATGTTGCCGGCGCCAATGAAGGCAATTGTCTGACTCATGGCGGGTTTCCAAAGGCTAAACGCATGGCGTTGGAGTGTAGCACTAACATTCTGGACGCCCCTTCAGGACCGAGCGCCGAACAGCGCTGTGCCGATGCGCACAATGTCTGCGCCTTCGAGGATCGCGGCCGCAAAATCGCTCGAAGTGCCCATCGATAACAGGCTGAGCGCCGGGTCACCCATCTGGTCTCTGAGCAGCCGTAATTGCCGGAAGGCCGCCCTTTGCGCATCAAGGTTCGGGCTTGGCGCCGGCAGGCACATCAGACCGCGCAAGCGCAAACCCGGTAGGGCGTTCATTATCGCTACCAGTGCCGGCAGGGCTTCCGGGCTGACGCCGCCCTTGCTCGCTTCACCGCTCACATTGACTTCAATCAGGCAGTTCAAAGGACCGCGGGCCGGCGGTCGCTGGGCGCTTAGCCGCTCGGCCACTTCGGCGCGGTCGACCGTGTGCACCCAATCGAAGTGGGCGGCGATGTCGCGAGTCTTGTTTCTTTGAATGCGGCCGATGAAATGCCAGACGATGTCGATGTCGGCCAGCAAGGCCTGTTTGGCAAGCGCTTCTTGCACGTAGTTCTCGGCAAACGCGCGCTGTCCCTGTTCAAACAGGGCGCGAATTGCCGTCGGTGATTGCCGTTTGCCCACGGCCAGAAGGGCGACATCCGCAGCGCGCCGGCCGGCAGTCTCAGCGGCTTGTGCGATTTGGCGATGGAGTTGCGCGAGGGGAGAATCGGGTTCCGTCATGGGACTTGTTTGAAAGGCATAAATGCTGCGTTGAGTTTCCAGTTGTCATACAGTTCAGTGGCTTGCTTGTTAAATTGCCGGAGATTGCCGGCCAAACTCAGGCATAAGCCCCATACGCTTCGCTGATTAAAGACGATTGCACGAAGGAGTTGTTGATGGACATTGGTGAGTTGCTGGCATTCAGCGTCAAGAATGGCGCCTCCGACCTCCATCTGTCGGCCGGCCTGCCGCCGATGATTCGGGTAGACGGCGACGTGCGGCGCATTAACGTGCCCGCCATGCAGCACAAGGACGTTCATGATCTGGTTTACGACATCATGAATGACAAGCAACGCAAGGACTACGAAGAATTCCTGGAATGCGATTTCTCTTTCGAGATTCCTGGGCTGGCGCGCTTCCGCGTGAACGCGTTCAACCAGAATCGCGGTGCCGGCGCGGTATTCCGGACCATTCCATCCGTCATTCGCTCGCTGGAAGAGCTTAATGCGCCGTCCATCTTCAAGGACATCTCCGATTACCCGCGCGGAGTGGTGCTCGTGACCGGTCCTACCGGGTCTGGCAAGTCGACCACGCTGGCGGCGATGGTGAATCACAAGAATGAAACCGAATACGGCCATATCCTGACCATCGAAGACCCCATAGAGTTTGTGCACCAGAGCAAAAAATGCCTGATCAACCAGCGCGAAGTGCATCGTGATACCTTGGGCTTCAGTCAGGCACTACGTTCCGCGCTACGCGAAGACCCGGATACTATCCTCGTCGGTGAAATGCGCGACCTTGAAACGATCCGCCTTGCCCTCAGTGCGGCAGAAACGGGCCATCTGGTCTTTGGCACGCTCCACACCAGCTCCGCCGCCAAAACTATCGACCGCGTGGTCGACGTTTTCCCCGCGGAAGAAAAAGAAATGGTGCGCGCCATGTTGTCAGAGTCTTTGCGCGCGGTGATCTCGCAGTCCTTGCTGAAGAAGAACGGCGGTGGTCGTGTCGCTGCGCATGAGATCATGATCGGCACGCCGGCGATCAGGAATCTCATCCGCGAAAACAAGATCGCGCAGATGTATTCCGCCATTCAGACCGGGCATCAATACGGCATGCAGACGCTGGATCAGTGCCTGCAGGGACTGGTGCAGAAAGGCGTGGTGTCCCGCGCGGAAGCCAAACTCAAAGCGCAAAGCAAGGATCTCTTCTGAGACCCTGCAACAACTGAAGGAGCGCACTCGTGGAGAGAGAACAGGCTATCAAGTACATGCGGGACCTCCTCCGCCTGATGGTGGACCGCAAAGGCTCCGATCTTTTCATCACCGTCGACTTCCCGCCTGCGATCAAAATGGATGGGAAGGTTCAGCCTGTTTCCAAAACCAAACTCTCGCCCGACAACACCAAGGCGCTGACCTACGCGATCATGAACGATCGCCAGCTGAAGGAATTTGAGGGCACGCACGAATGTAATTTCGCTATTTCGCCGGCGGGAATCGGGCGCTTTCGAGTCAACGCCTTCGTGCAGCAGGGACACACCGGCATGGTGTTACGCACGATTGAGACGACCGTGCCGACGCTGGAAAATCTCGGCTTACCCGAGGTGCTGAAAGAGATCTCTATGACCAAACGCGGTTTGGTCATCATGGTCGGTGGGACGGGATCGGGTAAGTCCACTTCGCTAGCGGCGATGATCAATCACCGCAATGAAAACAGCTACGGCCACATCATCACCATCGAAGATCCCATCGAGTACATCCACCCGCACAAGAACTGCGTGGTGACGCAACGTGAAGTGGGGGTGGACACAGAAGACTGGGGCGTTGCCCTGAAAAACACCCTGCGTCAGGCGCCTGATGTGATCCTGCTTGGCGAAATTAGAGACCGCGCGACCATGGAGTTCGGTCTGGCGTTTGCCGAAACCGGCCATCTCGCGATGGCAACGCTTCATGCCAATAGCTCGAACCAGGCGTTGGACCGGGTGATCAACTTTTTCCCGGAGGAGCGCCATCAGCAGCTGTTCATGGACCTGTCACTCAACATGAAGGCTATCGTTTCGCAGCGCTTGCTGAAGAAAGTGGACGGCCGCGGCCGGGCGGCCGCAATTGAGATCATGCTCAACTCTCCGCTGATTTCTGATCTCATTCTGAAGGGTGAGATTCACCAGATTAAGGAAGTGATGTCGCGCTCCAATGAACTCGGCATGAAGACCTTCGATCAGGCCTTGTTCGATTTGTACGAGGCCGATTTGATCGCCTACGAAGATGCGCTACGCAACGCCGACTCGATGAACGAACTGCGGCTGAAGATCAAGCTTCAGGGCAAGGCCGCCCAAGGCGCGAACCGCCTGATGGACGCAGGCATGTTGGAACTCGAAGAAGACGAAGACACGCCCGGCGTGATGATGCGCTAAGCCTAAGCCGCCTGAACCGACTATGGATATCACGCCTTATCTGAAACTGTTGCGCGACAAGAGCGGGTCAGACCTGTTCTTTTCTTCCGGCGCAACGGTAAAAATCAAAATCGAAGGGCAGTTAAGCTCGGTTGGTAAGACCGTACTGACGGGTGATGTGGTCAAGGCCGCTGCGTACGGCATCATGTCGCCAGACCAGATCGCGCGTTTTGAGCAGACCATGGAAAGCGACTTTGCGATCGCGCTGGACGACCAATCTGCCCGCTTTCGCGTTAACGTGTTTCGGCAGCGCGGTGACCTTTCGATGGTGTTGCGCCGGATTCCCACCAAAATCCCATCGCTCGACGACCTCGCGCTCCCCGACATTCTTAAAGCGCTCATCATGCATAAGCGCGGTCTCATCTTGATGGTTGGCGCCACTGGCTCGGGTAAATCGACCACGCTGGCGGCGATGATCAATGAGCGCAATCTCAAGATGTCCGGTCACATCCTCACCATCGAGGACCCGGTCGAATTCTCTCATCCCAACCTGAAATCGATCGTCAACCAGCGCGAACTGGGCGTTGATACGCTGTCTTATCGGGCGGCCTTGCGGGCCTCCTTGCGCGAAGCGCCGGACGTTATCCTCATCGGCGAAATTCGGGATCGCGAGACCATGGAAGCGGCGCTCGAACTGTGCAATACCGGCCACCTTTGTGTGTCGACGATGCACGCCAACAACGCCAATCAGGCGATGGAGCGTGTGATCAATCTCTTCCCCCATGACTTGCACAAGCAGTTATTTCTGGACCTCTCGCTCAATGTGAGAGCCGTGATCTCGCAACGCTTGGTGCAAGGCATCGATGGCTTTCGGGTCGCGGCGCTGGAAGTGATGCTCAATACACCGCACATCGCTGACCTCATCCTGAAAGGTCAGGTCTGGAGCATCAAGGAAGCGATGGAAACCAGTGGCGCCAAGGGGATGCAAACCTTCGATATGGCGCTGCATGCGCTGTACAAGGACCAGCGTATCGATCTGGAGGAAGCCTTGAACAACGCCGATTCCCGCACCAATCTTGAGGCGCGCGTGAATTTCGGTTGAGGCCTAGACCTCGAGCCAGAAGGTCACCGGTCCATCATTCACCAGCGCGACTTTCATGTCCGCGCCAAACACACCGCTGGCGACCGGCGCATGAGTGCTGTTCGCAAACCTCAGCAGTGAATCAAAAAGATTGCGGGCCACATCAGGCGCCGCGGCGCTGGTGAAGCTGGGGCGTAAGCCCCGTGTGGTATCTGCCGCCAAAGTGAATTGCGACACCAGCAGGAGACCGCCGGCAACATCGCGTAGCGAGCGGTTCATGCGGCCGTCGCCGTCGGCAAAAATCCGGTAATCCAACACTCGACGTAGCAGCTGCTCGCCCTTGGCTTCGCTGTCTTCGGGTTGGATCCCGATGAGCACCAGAAGCCCTTGCTCAATGGCGCCAACGATCGCGCCCTCCACCGTGACGGAGGCACTGCTGACCCGTTGCAGCAGCGCGATCATCAGGCGAGGTTGTTAGCGCGACTCGCGCTTGCGGTCGTTTTCTTTCAGCCAGCGCTTGCGCAGACGGATCGCGGTGGGGGTCACTTCCACCAGTTCGTCGTCGGCGATGAATTCCAGCGCCTGTTCCAAATCGAAGCGAATGGGCGGCGTTAGCAGCAGATTTTCATCCGTGCCGGCGGCGCGAATGTTGGTAAGTTGCTTGGCCTTCAAGGGATTAACGACCAGATCGTTGTCCCGCGAATGGATGCCCACCAGCATGCCTTCATAGACTTCATCGCCGTGGCCGACGAACAAGCGCCCGCGTTCCTGCAAGCTGAACAGCGCGTAGGCCAGCGCCTTGCCCATGCCGTTCGCGATTAGCACGCCGTTGTTGCGGCCGCCGATCGAGCCCGGCTTCACCGGCGCGTATTTCTCGAAGCTGTGATAGAGCAGGCCCGTGCCGGCGGTGGCGGTGAGGAATTCGGTGCGGAAGCCAATGAGACCGCGCGCCGGAATGGTGTAGTCCAAGCGCACGCGCCCTCTGCCGTCGGGCACCATGTTGCTCAGATTACCGCGACGGTTACCCAGACGTTCCATCACCGCACCCTGATAATCCGAAGGGACGTCGACGGTCAGTTGTTCGAAGGGCTCGCAGGTCTCGCCGTCAATTTCTTTCAGAATCACCTGCGGACGACCGACCGATAGCTCATAGCCTTCGCGACGCATGGTTTCAATGAGTACAGAGAGATGGAGCTCACCCCGGCCGGAAACGGAGAACACCTTGGGGTCATCGGTGGGCTCAACCCGCAAGGCCACGTTATGAATGAGTTCGCGCTCCAGGCGCTCCGCAATCTGGCGGCTAGTCACGAACTTGCCGTCGCGACCCACGAACGGGGAGTCGGAGACTTCGAAGGTCATGCTGACGGTGGGCTCGTCGACCGATAGCGGCGGCAGGGCTTCCACCGCGCCGGGGGCGCAGAGGGTGTCGGAAATGCGGGGGGCGTCGATGCCGCTCAGGGCGACGATATCGCCAGCGTTGGCAATCGTTCGCGGTTCGCGGGTCAGGCCGTGAAAACCGAGCACTTCCATGATTTTGCCGTTGCGCGTAGCGCCTTCACGGTCGATCACGGTGACGTTCATGCCCGGCGTGACGCTGCCGCGCGTGATGCGCCCTACGGAAATCGCGCCAACGTAGCTTGAATAATCGAGCGAGCTGACCTGCATTTGGAACGGGCCGTCGGAATCAACCTTGGGCGCGTTCACATGCGAAATGATCGTGTTGAACAGCACGTCCATGTTCTCTTCCTCGCCGGTGGGCGTGGTGCGCGCGTAGCCGTGAATGGCGGAGGTGTAGACCACCGGGAAGTCGAGCTGCTCTTCGGTGGCGCCGAGGCGGTCAAAGAGGTCGAAGGTTTGGTCCAGCACCCAGTCGGGTCTGGAACCGCCGCGGTCAATCTTGTTGATCACGACGATTGGACGCAGCCCCTGGGCGAAGGCTTTCTGCGTGACGAATCGGGTTTGCGGCATCGGTCCTTCAACGGCGTCGACCAGCAAGAGCACTGAGTCCACCATCGACAAAATGCGTTCCACCTCGCCACCAAAGTCGGCGTGGCCTGGGGTGTCGACGATATTGATCCGGTAGTCGCCCCAGGTAAGGGCGGTGTTTTTCGCCAGAATGGTGATGCCACGTTCTTTTTCGAGATCGTTGCTGTCCATCACCCGTTCACCCATTTCCTTGCGGCTGGTGAAGGTGCCGGATTGTTTAAGGAGGCAGTCGACGAGGGTGGTTTTGCCATGGTCGACGTGGGCGATGATGGCGATGTTGCGCAGATTGGCGATCACGATGGGGGTGGCCGGTTCGAAAGGGGCGCCATTATAGGCATGTAAATCTTGCGTGGTGCAGTGCATTCATGTTTTGCGGCGCCGACGCCGGCTCCCGAAAACCGGCGGCAGCGGCCGACGCTCCAACCAACGGCGCCGTGCCGGGCGCACTGACAGGATCCCTTCGCTATACTGCGGCGCAGCGCTGGCTCGCCCGCCAGACCTCTCACTCAAGCCCTCAGGAGCGCGCTCCCCTTCATGCCTCATCGTCAGGATCCCGCCACCATTGCCGCCCTCGACCTGGGCTCCAACAGCTTTCACATGGTGGTCGCGCAGCCGCAGGACGGTCGCTTCCGGGTGATCGACCGCATGCGCGAAGTCGTCCGCCTCGCGGCTGGATTCGACAGCCAAAACCGGCTGACCCCCGAGGCCAGCGAGCGTGCCCTGCGTTGTCTCAGCCGCTTTGGCCAGCGCATTCGCCATCTGCCGCCCGATGCCGTGCGGGCTGTCGGCACTAACGCGCTGCGGATGGCGCGCAATTCAGAAAGTTTCTTAAGCGGTGCCGAGCTCGCGCTCGGGCACCCTATCGACGTTGTCTCCGGCTATGAAGAGGCACGACTCATCTATTTGGGCGTTTCCCACGGCCTGGATGACAGCGCCGATCTGCGACTTGTCATCGATATCGGCGGTGGCAGCACCGAAGTCATCGTCGGCCGTCGTTTTGAGCCTTTGGTGATGGAAAGCCTGCATATGGGCTGCGTAAGCATGAGTCAGAGTTTTTTCCGGGATGGTGTGATTGACGCCTCCCGCATGCGCGCGGCCGAAATTGCAGCGCGACAGGAAATTGAGCCAGTCGAAGAAGCCATCGGGCGCTCCGGTTGGCAGGTGGCGATTGGTGCCTCCGGCACCTTGCTCGCGATCAACCGGGTGCTTGCTGCACAGGGCTGGGCGACTGACGGCATTACGCGCGAAGCAATGCTCCGCTTGCGCACCGCGCTCATCGATGCGGGTCATGTGGAGCGGCTCACGGCGCTCGGGGTCTCCGCCGACCGGGCGCCTGTACTGCCGGGCGGCCTCGCCATCGCCCTCGGCGCGTTCGAGGAGCTTGGCATCACGCGCATGCGCGTCTCCGACACCGCCATGCGCGAAGGTTTGCTCTATGACCTGATGGGACGGATTCACGATGAGGACGTGCGCGAGCAAACCGTGATGAATCTCACCCAGCGTTTTGCGGTCGACCGAGCCCAGCTCACGCGAGTAGTCGCCACTAGCGCCCAGTTGCTTGCACAAGTGAGCGGCGAGTGGGTGCCGGTTGATGAAGAAACCCGTCACCTGCTGCGGTGGGCGGCATCTCTGCACGAGATTGGCCAGACGGTCTCCCACTCGCAATACCAGAAGCACGGCGCGTATTTGCTCCATCACCTCGATATGCCGGGGTTTTCTCGCGGCGAACAGAACCGCTTGTCGAATCTGGTGCGGGCCCACCGGCGGAAAATTCCGCTGGCCGACTTTGGGATGGGGCAGGATCCCCGCACCCAGCTGCGGCTGGCCATCGTGCTGCGGCTGGCGGTGGTATTGCATCGGGCGCGTGGCGCAGCCGCGCCGCCCGAAGTTTCACTCAAGGTAGAGGACACCACGCTGCGGCTGGGTTTCCCGCGAAATTGGTTGGCTGCGCACGCGCTCACCGCCGCCGATCTGGAGCAGGAGGCCGAATACCTCCGCAGCGTCGGCTACAGGCTCAAGTTCAAGTAAGCGGTTCGTGCTCGCCTAGCTGCTCAAGGAGCAGGAGCTGGGCATCGCGATGCCGCCCGCTGCCTTTCACGCGCTCATAACTCCCGTCGCTTCGCAGTTGCCAGGCGCGGCTATTGTCCTGCAGGTAGTTTTCCAGTCCCTCTTTGACGATGCGATCGCGCAACCGCCGGTCCTCAACGGGCAGGCAGGCTTCGATGCGATTGAAGAAATTCCGCCCCATCCAGTCCGCGCTGGAAAGATAGACCTCGGGGCTGTCTTCGTTCTGGAAGAAAAACACCCGTGAGTGCTCCAGAAACCGCCCGACGATCGATCGCACCCGAATGTTTTCAGAGACGCCCGGAATGCCTGGGCGGAGCGCGCAGATGCCGCGCACGATGAGGTCAATTTTCACGCCAGCCCGCGAGGCTTCATACAGCGCGATGATGGTGTTGACCTCAATCAGCGCGTTCATTTTGGCGATGATGCGCGCCGGCCGTCCGGCGGCGGCGTGGTCGGCTTCCCGTTTGATCAGTTCCAGCATCCGCGGGTGGAGCGTAAAGGGCGATTGCAGGATTTTCTTCAGCTTGCTGGCGCGGCCCGGCGCCGTCAGCTGATGAAAAATGCGCTGGACGTCGGTGCCCAGCGCAGCGTCGCAGGTAAACAAGCCGAAGTCGGTGTAGCTGCGCGAGGTTCTGGGGTGGTAGTTGCCGGTCGAAAGATGCACATAGCGCCGCAGTTGCTTGCCTTCACGCCGCACCACCAACAGCATTTTGGCGTGGGTTTTATATCCCACCACGCCATAGACGACGTGCGCGCCAGCCTCCTGCAGACGGGTGGCAAGCTCGATATTGGCTTCTTCATCGAACCGGGCTTTGAGCTCAACGACCACGGTCACTTCTTTGCCCGAGCGTGCTGCGTCGACCAGTGTTTTGACGATGGGTGAGTCGGGCCCGGTCCGGTAGAGCGTTTGCTTGATGACCAGCACGTCCGGGTCGACCGCGGCCTGTCGAATGAACTCAATCACCGGGGCAAAGGATTGAAACGGGTGATGCAACAGCAGGTCGCCCCGCCGGATCACGTCGAACATATCAGCGCCTAGCGGCAGGCGCCGCGGGCGACTGGGACTGAAGGCCGGAAATTTGAGATCTGGCCGGTCGATCATTTCGGTCACGGCCATCATGCGCTGCAGGTTCACCGGCCCTTTGCAGCGGTAAATGTCTTCCTCGTTGAGCCCGAATTCGTGTTGGAGCAAACGCGTCATCTGGACGGGACATTCGTCCGAGACCTCGAGACGAACCGCGTCGCCGAAGCGGCGCTGATGGAGTTCGCCTTCCAGCGCCCGCAGCAGGTCCTCTACTTCCTCATCTTCGACAAACAGGTCGCTGTTGCGGGTGACCCTGAACTGGTAGCAGCCCGTGACCCGCATACCCGGAAACAGGTCATCGACATGGGCGTGAATGATGGAGGAGAGAAACACGAACTCCAGCCGCTCGCCGGTGAGTTCCGCCGGGATTTGGATAATGCGGGGAAGCGCGCGAGGTGCCTGCACGATGGCAATCGCGCTGTCGCGCCCGAAGGCATCGCGGCCTTCCAGCGAGACCATGAAGTTAAG